>CAYTJS010000088.1:0-12342 GCA_964438115.1 uncultured Iamiaceae bacterium | reverse complement strand
CCTTGAAGGTGAAGCGCTTCATCGCCAACGCCCGGGCCGCCGCCCCGCCCGACGACGGGCCGGGCGGCGAGGGGCCGGGACCCTACGACTGGGAGGCCGAGACCGGATGGTGACGAGCGTGACGCGCGTGACGAGCGTGACGACATGGTGATGGCCGATCCCGCCGCCGACGGCCGCTTCGGCCGATTCGGGGGTCGTTTCGTGCCCGAGACGCTGGTGCCGGCGTGTCAGGAGCTGGAGGCCGCCTTCAACGACGCCTGGGCCGACCCCGCCTTCCGGGCCGAGCTCGACGGCCTCCTGGCGGACTATGCGGGGCGCCCCTCGCCGATCACCGAGTGTCACAACCTGAGCCGGGAGCTGGGCTGTCGGGTGGTGCTCAAGCGGGAGGACCTGAACCACACCGGGTCCCACAAGATCAACAACGTGCTGGGCCAGGCCCTCCTGGCCCGGCGCATGGGCAAGACCCGCCTGGTGGCCGAGACCGGGGCCGGCCAGCACGGGGTGGCCACCGCCACCGCCGCCGCCCTGCTCGGCCTCGAGTGCCTCGTCTACATGGGCGAGGTCGACATGGAGCGCCAGGCCCTCAACGTGTACCGGATGCGCCTCCTCGGCGCCGAGGTGCGGGCGGCCACCTCCGGCAGCCGCACCCTGAAGGACGCCATCAACGAGGCCATGCGGGACTGGGTGGCCACCGTCGAGTCGACCCACTACTGCCTCGGCTCGGTGATGGGACCCCATCCGTACCCGTGGCTGGTCCGCGAGCTGCACCGGGTCATCGGCACCGAGGCCCGGGCCCAGTGCCTCGACCGCCTGGGCCGCCTGCCCGACGTGGTCACCGCCTGCGTCGGCGGCGGGTCCAACGCCATGGGCCTGTTCTCGGGCTTCGTCGACGATGCCGGCGTCGAGCTGGTGGGCGTCGAGCCCGCCGGCGGGGCGGCGGTGGGGCGGGGTGTGCCCGGGGTGGTCCACGGGAGCACGTCGTTCCTCCTCCAGGACGAGTTCGGTCAGGTCCAGGAGGCGCACTCCGTGTCCGCCGGCCTCGACTACCCGGGGGTGGGCCCCGAGCACGCCCACCTGGCCGACATCGGCCGGGCCCGGTACGAGGCCGTCGACGACGACGAGGTGCTCGACGCCTTCGAGCTGCTGTCGCGGACCGAGGGCATCATCCCGGCCCTCGAGCCCGCCCATGCCCTGGCCTGGGTGGTGCGGGCCCGCGACGAGCTGGGGGGGCGCACCGTGCTGCTCAACCTCTCGGGCCGGGGCGACAAGGACGTGGCCCAGGTGGCGGCGATCCGTGGCTGAGGCCGGTGCCCTCGAGACGGCGCTGCGGGCGGGCCGTGACGCCGGCCGCAAGCTCCTCGTCCCGTACCTGACCGGGGGACTGCCCGGCTGGGAGGACCTCCTCGATCCCCTGGCCGACGCCGGCGCCGACGCCATCGAGGTGGGGATCCCCTTCTCGGACCCGGTCATGGACGGTCCGGTGATCCAGGCCGCCTCCGAGCAGGCCCTGGCCGCCGGGGCCACCCCGGTCGGCATCGTCGAGGCCCTGGCCGCCCACGACCTGGCCGTCCCCGTGGCGGTGATGACCTACTACAACCTCGTCTTCCGCTGGGGCCACCAGCGGGCGGCCGACGCCCTGGCCCGGGCCGGAGTGGCGGGAGCGATCCTGCCCGACCTGCCCCTCGACGAGGTGGGGCCGTGGGCGGCGGCGGCCGACGCCGCCAAGGTCGAAACCGTCCTCCTGGCCGCCCCTACCACCCCTGACGATCGCCTGACGGCCATCTGTGCCCGGTCGCGCGGCTTCGTGTACGGGGTCGGGCTGCTCGGCGTGACCGGCGAGCGCGACGAATTGGCGGGCACGGCCGTCGAGGTGGCCCGACGCCTCAAGGCGGTCACCGACCGGCCGGTCCTGATCGGTGTCGGCATCTCCACGCCGGAGCAGGCGGCGGCCGCCTGCGAGGTCGCCGACGGCGTCGTGGTGGGCTCGGCCCTGGTCCGCCGGGTGCTCGACGGGGCCGGCCCGGGCGGGGTGGCCGACCTCGTCGCCGGCTTCCGAACGGCCCTCGACGGCGGAAATGCTTGACTTTCGGGGGCGCGATCGACTCGCGTGGCCGGAAACCGATTGCGCCCGGGACCGCCCCGGCCGTCGGAACGACCCAGGAGGGTGCAATGAACAAGAGTGAGCTGATCGACGCCATCGCCGGCAGCACGGGCGTGAGCAAGGCCGACGTGGGCAAGGTCCTGGACGGTTTCGCCGACGCCGCCATGGCCGCGGTGGCCAAGGGCGACAAGATCACCCTTCCCGGCTTCCTCAGCATCGAGCAGACCAAGCGCTCGGCCCGCACCGGCCGCAACCCGCAGACGGGTGAGACCATCAACATCCCGGCCGGCACGGCCGCCAAGGTCTCGGCCGGCTCCAAGCTGAAGGCGGCCGCCAAGGGCTGACCGCCCTCGACGATCGACGCTCAGGGGCGGCCCTCCGGGGCCGCCCCTGACGCGTCCAGGGCCCGGGCCAGGCGGCGGACGGCCTCGTCGAGGCGGGCCGGCGCGACGGTGGCGAACGAGAGGCGGAGGGCATCGCTGGTGTGGCTGGTGGTGGCGGCGGTGGCCACGGTGAAGGCGGCGCCGGGAACGAACGCCGTGCCCTCGGCCAGGGCCCGGTCGAGCAGGACTTTGGTGTCGACCCCGGGCAGCCGCACCCAGGCGAACATGCCCCCCTCGGGTGGGGCGGGGACGGTCCCGACGCCGAGATGGGTGGCCAGGGCGGCGTGCAGGGCCGCCGCCCGCTCCTGGTAACAGCCCCGGAGCGTGTCGAGGTGGGTGGGGAGGAAGTCGGGGCGGGTGAGCACGCTGGCGGCCAGCGCCTGGCCCAGGGCCGAGGTGTGCAGGTCGGTGGCCTGCTTCAGCACCACCAGGTCACGGGCCAGGCCGGGCTCGGCCACGGCCCAGCCCACCCGCAGCCCGGGGGCCAGGATCTTCGAGGTGGTGCCGACGGCCACCACCCGGTCCGACCGACCGGCGAGGGGCACCGGTCGGTCCCCGGCCCAGCGCAGGGCCCCGTAGGGGTCGTCCTCGAGGACCCAGAAGTCGTACCGCTCGGCGAGGTCGACCAGGGACCGGCGCCGCTCCTCGACGAGGGTGGTGCCGGTCGGGTTGTCCAGGTCGGGGACCACGTAGACCAGGCGGGGCCGCAGACCGGCGGCCAGGTGGTCGGCGAGGACGTCGACGGCCAGGCCGTCCTCGTCGACGGGGACGCCCACCAGGTCGGCACCGGTGGCCCGCAGGGCCTGGATGGCGCCCACGTAGCCGGGGTCGGGCAGGACCACGGGGTCGCCGGGCTCCACCACGGCCCGGGCGACGAGGTCGATGGCCTGCTGGGCGCCGTGGGTGATCAGGACGCGGTCGGGGTCGACGGCGGGCGTCCGCGTCGACGCCACCCAGTGCCGGAGGTCGGGTCGTCCCTCCGTGCTGGCGTACTGCAGGCCGTCGGGGTCGCCGGCGAGCAGGCGGGCCGCGGCGTCGGCCAGGGCGGCGGTGGGGAACCCCTCGGGGGCGGGGAGGCCGCCGGCCAGCGAGATGATCTCGGGGCGTTCGGTGAGGTGGAGCAGGTCACGGATGGCCGAGGAGCCCACGCGGCGGGCGGCGCCGGTGGGCGGTCGGGGTGGGGCCGGGTTGCGCATGGTCGCCCAACCTGACAGAACTGGACCATGGAGAACAGGGCCAATTCGCGCCCAATGGCGCCCTCCGACCTGGCCGCCGTCCTGGGCGACTGGTCGGTGGGCGCCGGACCCCGGTTCCGGCGCCTGGCCCGGGCGGTGGCGGCCGCCGTGGAGCGGGGGGCCCTGCCACCCGGCAGCCGGCTGCCGGCGGAGCGACCCCTGGCCACCGGGCTGGCACTGGGGCGGGGGACCGTCGTGGCGGCCTACGACCTCCTCGTGGCCGACGGCGTGGTGGTGCGCCGGGTGGGCAGCGGCACCTCGGTGGCCGACCTCGACCAGCCCGCCCTGCCCGAGGGGCGGGAGGGCCCGGGCCTGGTCGGGCGCCTCGCCGAGGACCCTGCCCCCGACCTGGTCGACCTGTCGCTGTCGGTGGTCCCGGGCGCCGACGACCTGCCCCCGGTCGCGCTGACCGTCGAGGACCTCTCGGGCACGGGGTACGGGCCGTGGGGCCGTCCCGGCCTACGGGCGATGGTCGCCGAGCTGCTCGGCCGGTGGGGCCTGCCCACCGAGCCGGCCCAGGTGGTGGTGACCGCCGGGGCCCAGCAGGCCATCTCCCTCACGGCCGCCTGCTGGGTGCGTCCCGGTGACACCGTCGTCGTCGACGAGCCGAGTTACCCGGGTGCCCCGGCGGCCTACCGGGCGGCGGGGGCCCGCCTGACCGCGCTCCCGGTGGACGGGGCCACGCCCGCCCCGGCGGCCCTGGCTGCCGCCCTGGGGGCCATCCCGGCCCTCGTCTACCTGCAGCCGACGGTCCAGAGCCCCAGCGGCGCCGTGGCCGGGCCGGGTCGACGTCGGGCCCTGGCCGAGGTCCTGGCCCCGACCCGGGTGCCGGTGGTGGAGGACCTGTCCCTCGCTGCACTGGCCTGGCGGTCGTTCCCGCCCCCGCTGGCCGCGAGCCTGTCGGCGGACCACCCGGTGGCGGTGGTCGGCTCGTTGAGCAAGCTGCTGTGGGGCGGGCTGCGGCTCGGCTTCCTCCGGGCGCCGACGCCGCTGGCGGCCCGGCTGGCCCGGCTGAAGGCCACCGCCGACCTGGGCACGTCGGTCGCCGGCCAGGTCCTGGCCGAGCGCTGGCTGGCCCACCCGGACCTCCCGACGGCCCTCGAGGACCGTCGTCGTGCCCTCCGTCGGCGGCAGGGGGCCCTCGTCGCCGACCTGGCCGACCGTCTGCCCGACTGGCGGGTCACGGCGCCCGAGGGCGGCCTCTCGCTCTGGGTCACGCTGCCGGCGCCGGTGGCCCCCCGCCTGGCCCAGGTGGCCCTCCGGCACGGGGTGGCGGTGGCCACGGGCCCGGCCCTGGGCGGCTCGGCCGCCTCGGCGACGGGCCTGCGCCTGTCCTTCGCCCCCGACCGGGCGACCCTGGCCCGGGGTGTCGAGCGCCTGGCCGCGGCCTGGGCCGAGGTCGGTGGGTGACGCCGGCGGGGTGATCCCCTACGGTGCAGCGGATGGCAGAAGCGACGCGTCTCGAGGCGGGCACCAAGGCCCCGCCGATCACCCTGCTCGACCAGGACGGCCAGAAGGTCAAGCTGTCGGACTTCAAGGGCCGGCCGGTGCTCGTCTACTTCTACCCCAAGGCCGACACGCCGGGGTGCACGACCCAGTCCTGCGGCCTGCGGGACGTGAAGGACGAGGTGGGCGACGCCGTGATCCTGGGCATCAGCCCCGACCAGCCCGACAAGCTCAAGCGCTTCGACGAGAAGTACGGGCTGGGGTTCACCCTCCTCTCCGATCCCGACCACGTCGTGGCCCAGCGCTACGGCGTGTGGGGCGAGAAGAAGCTGTACGGCAAGGCCTACCTGGGCATCATCCGGTCCGCGTTCCTCGTCGGTGCCGACGGCAAGCTGGCGGCGGTCTGGTACAAGATCAGCCCCAAGGACACGCCGAAGAAGTTCGTTGCTGCCCTCGGGGACTGAGGTGACCGCCTGGGTGCCCGGGCAGCCCCTGCCCCGACCCGCGGACCTGCTGCCGCACCGCCCGCCGTTCCTCTTCGTCGACGAGTTCCTCGAGCTCCGGCCCGATGAGGCGGGCCGGGGGCGGTGGACCCCGTCGGCCGACCTCGAGGTCTTCACCGGGCACTTCCCCGACTACCCGGTCCTGCCGGGGGTGCTCCTGATCGAGGCCATCGCCCAGGTCGGGGCCGCGGTGGCCCTGGTCAGCGAGGGCCGGGAGGGTGACCTGCCCCTGTTCGGGGGCATCGACAAGGCGCGGTTCCGCCGGCAGGTGCGGCCGGGCGAGACCGTCGACCTCGAGGTCGAGATGACCCACCGCAGCAAGCGGGCGGGCAAGGGGCGGGGCCGGGCCACCGTCGCCGGCGAGCCGGCCTGCGAGACCGGGTTGTTCTTCCTCGCCGTCAACCGGTCCGAGTTGGAGGGGTAGCGGCCCGGGGGCCACACCCTCGCCTACACCGGGCCCAGGACCAGGCAGCCGTTGTGGCCGCCGAACCCGAACGAGTTCGACAGCGTCGGCCCCGGCGTCCACGCCCGGCCCACGCCGGTGACCACGTCGATGGGGGCGAGGTCGTCCTCGGCGGCGACGTGGTTGGCGGTGGGCGGGATGCGTCCGCGCCCGATGGAGAGGACGCAGGCCACGGCCTCGATGGCGCCGGCGGCCCCCAGGCTGTGGCCGGTCACGCCCTTGATCGAGGTGACCGGCGGCCCGTCGGCCCCGAAGACGGTGACGATGGCCTCGGCCTCGGCGGCGTCGTTGAGCGGTGTCGAGGTGCCGTGGGCGTTGATCTGGGTCACCGCGGCGGGGTCGACGCCGGCGTCGGCCAGGGCCAGCTCCATGCAGCGCACGGCGCCGGCGCCACCGGGGGAGGGGGCGGTGATGTGGTGGGCGTCCGCAGTGCTGGCCGAGCCCAGTAGCTCGGCCAGCGGGGTGGCACCCCGGTCCCGGGCGTGGTCGAGCTCCTCGAGCACCAGCACGCCGGCTCCCTCGGCCATGACGAAGCCGTCGCGGTCCCGGTCGAAGGGGCGGGAGATGCCGGTGCCGGTGAGGGCGGTCATGTTCTCGAAGCCGGCCACCCCGGTGTCGGTGATGGCCGCCTCGGCCCCGCCGGCCACCATCACGTCGCAGCGCCCCGTGGCGATCAGGCGGGCGGCGTTGCCGATGGAGTGGGTCCCGGCGGCACAGGCCGTGGTCGTCGTCTCGCACGGCCCCTGGAACCCGTTGCGCATCGACACCCGGGCGGCGGCGGCGTTGGGCATCAGCATCGGGATCATGAACGGAGACACCCGGGAGGGGCCCCGGACGCGGTGCACCTCGACCTGGTCCTCCAAGGTGTGCAGACCCCCGATGCCGGTGCCGATCCACACGCCGACCCGCGTCGGGTCGGCGCCGGTCAGGTCACCGGCCTGGTCGAGGGCCAGGCCGGCGGCGCCGGCGGCGAGCTGGGTGAAGCGGTCGGCCCGGCGGCTGTCCTTGGGGCCGTCGAACCACGGCGCCGGGTCCCAGTCGGTGATCTCACGCACCTTGGCGACCGGGGCCGGCGCGAAGAGCGCGGCCCAGAGGTCGTCGGCGCCGATACCGCTGGGGGAGACGACACCGATGCCGGTCACGACGACCCGTCGGCGCCCGTTGCCCTCGGGGGTGGCCACGTCAGCCGAGCTTGGACGCCACGAGGTCGAGGGCCTGGCCCACCGTGGTGATGCCGTCCAGCTCCTCCTCGTCGATGCTGACGTCGAACTCGTCCTCGAGGGCCATGACCAGCTCCACGAGGTCGAGGCTGTCGGCGTCGAGGTCGTCGGCGAAGCTGGCCTCGCGCGTGACCTTGTCGGCGTCGACGGCGAGCACCGTCACGGCATGGGTCTTGAAGCGGTCGAAGAGGTCGTCACTCACAGGGGGGATCCTTTCGGTCGGCGGTCAGCTTCCCACGCCCATCCCGAGACCGCCGTCGACCGGGAGGTTGGCGCCGGTGATGTAGCCGGCGTCGTCGGAGGTCAGGAACCGTACGGCAGCGGCCACCTCTTCGGGGGCACCGGTGCGCCCGAGGGGGACCATGGCCGAGAGCAGGGCCCGCCGCTCGTCGTCGAGGGCGGCCAGCATGTCGGTCTCGATGGGGCCGGGGCTGACCACGTTGACGGTGATCCCCCGGGGGGCCAACTCGCGGGCCAGGGAGCGGCCGAAACCGACCAGGCCGGCCTTGGAGGCGGCGTAGTTGACCTGGCCGGCGGAGCCGATCTGGCCCACGACCGAGCCGAGGAGGACGATGCGGCCCCAGCGGGCCCGGACCATGCGCTTGGCCGCCCGCTTGGCCACCCGGAAGGCGCCGGTGAGGTTGGCGTCGAGCACGGCGGAGAAGTCGTCCTCCTTCATCATGAGCAGGAGGGTGTCGCGGGTCATCCCGGCGGCGCCGACGAGGATCTCGACGTTGCCCAACTCGTCCTCGACGGCGGTGAAGGCGGCCTCGACCGAGTCGGCGTCGGTGACGTCGCAGGCGACGGGGAACAACCCCTCGTCGGCGGGGGGTGGGGTCGACTGGTGGGTCACCGCCACCCGGTGCCCGGCGTCGGCCAGGGCCCGGGCGCAGGCCAGCCCGATGCCCCGGTTGCCGCCGGTCACCAGGGCGACACGTCCGTCGCTCACGAGGGTCCTCCTCCCCAGACGAGCACGGCGCTCGCCGCGGTCATGCCCGCCCCGAAGCCCATGAGCAGCACCCGGTCGCCGGGTCGGAGCCGGCCGTCGTCGGCGGCGGTCGCCAGGGCGAGGGGGATCGACCCGGCCGAGGTGTTGCCGGTCTCGGCCAGGACGGAGACGACCCGCTCGGGCCCGACCTCCAGACGTCGGCAGGCGGCGTCGATGATGCGCTGGTTGGCCTGGTGGGGGACCACGAGGTCGATGTCGGCGATGGTCAGCCCGGCCCGCTCGAGGGTGCGCTCGGCGGTGTCGACGATGAGGCGGACGGCCCGGCGGAAGACCTCCTGGCCGTCCATGCGGATGGTGCCGCCCACGTCGCAGAACAGGCTCTCGCGCCCGGTCCCGTCCGAGTCCAGGTCCCAGGCCAGCAGGTGGCTCTCCTCGGCGGCCTCCAGTACGACGGCGCCGCCGCCGTCGCCGAAGAGGATGGCGGTGCCCCGGTCGTCCCAGTCCACGATGCGGCTGAGGGCGTCGGCTCCGACCACGAGCGCGCACCGGTGGCCGGTGGCGAGCAGGCCGTTGGCCACGACGAGGGCGTAGACGAAGCCCGAGCAGGCGGCGTTGAGGTCGAAGGCGCCGCAGGTGAGGCCCAGTTCGACCTGCACCGTCGAGGCGGTGGCGGGCACCAGCTGGTCGGGGGTGGTGGTGGCCACGACGAGGGCGTCGACGTCGGCGGGGGTCCGGCCGGCGCGGTCCAGGGCCTGCTCGGCGGCCCGGACGGCGAGATCGGAGGTGAGGCCGCCCACGTGGCGCTGGTGGATGCCGGTGCGCTCGACGATCCAGTCGTGGTCGGTGTCCAGCCAGCCCTCGAGATCGTGGTTGGTCAGGACCTTCTCGGGCAGGGCGGCGCCCCAGCCGGTGACGACACCCCCGCGCACGCTCACTCGCTCCGCAGCCAGGCGACGGGCTCGCTACGGGCCAGACGCTCGCCGTCGACGGCGAGGACCTCGACCAGGCGGCCGGCGAAGGCGGAGCGCACCTCGAGGTCGCCCACGTGGCCGACCAGGGTGCCGGGCTCGACCACGGTGCCCGGCCCGACCCCGGCCTCGCCGGTGAAGAGGCCGGCGCCGGGGCTGACCACGAGCCGCTCGGTCACGAAGAGGTGCTCGCCGGCCTCGGGGGCCCAGGTGGTGGCCCGGGGCTCGGAGAGGGTGGCGAGTAGACGGTCGAGGTCGGCGGGCTCGCCCACGGCCAGGGTGCTGACCCCCTCGACGGTGCGCTTGGCCATGCCGGTGAGGGCGCTGCCGGGGCCCAGCTCGACCAGCAGGTCGACCCCCTCCTGACCCAGGGCGTGGAGGATGTGGCGCCAGCGCACCGGGCTGCACAGCTGGGCGCCGAGCAGTTCCTCCCACTCGGCGGCGGCGACATGGGCGCGGGCGTCGACGTTGGCCAGGACGGGCAGCTCGGCGTCGCGCAGGTCGGCGACGGCCAGGGCCTTGCGCAGCCGGTCGCGGGCGGTGGCCATGAAGGGGGTGTGGAAGGCGCCGCTGACCTCGAGGGGCAGCACCCGACGGGCGCCCAGCTCCTTGGCGTGCTCGCCGGCGGCGGCCACCGCCTCGGGGGCGCCGGCGATGACGACCTGGCCCGGGGCGTTGTGGTTGGCGACCCAGACGTCGCCGTCGGTGCGGGCGCAGGCCACGGCGACGTCGTCGTCGTCGAGGGCGACCACCGCCGCCATCGTCCCGGCCCGCTCGGCGGCGGCCACCTGCATGGCGTCGCCCCGCTCGGCGACGAGTCGGACCCCGTCGGCGAAGCCGAGGACGCCGGCGGCGGTGAGGGCGGTGTACTCACCGAGGCTGTGGCCGGCCACCCGGGCCGGGTCCACGCCCAGGCGCTCGACGGCGTCGAGGACGACCAGGCTGGTCACGAAGGTGGCGAGCTGGGCGTTGCGGGTCTCGCGCAGCTCGTCGGCCTCGGCCTCGAGCAGGAGGTGGGCCACGTCGCGTCCGGCGACCGTCGAGGCCTCGTCGACCAGCTCCCAGGAGGGGTGGTCCCGCCACGGGGCGCCCATGCCGGGCTTCTGGGAGCCCTGGCCGGGGAAGGTGAACGCGATCATCGTGCCGACCGACCCTGCGCTGCCATGCCGGTCTGACCGGCTGGTACCCGGGTTGGTTTCACGCCGGCCGGTCGGGGTCGTGGCGGCGCTCGAGCGTGCGGATCCGCCACTCCCGGAACCCCGCCACCGCGGCCACCACGCCGACGATCCCGATCAGCCAGGGCATCCCCTCACCGTAGCTACCACTTGGGTCCGATGAAGCCGTCGAGGACGGCGACGTCGGCCCGCCGGGACACCGCGACCGTCCACCGGTTCGCCGTGGTCCAGCCGAGGCCGAGCTGCTCGACCGACCGGACGAACAGCGCCCGGACGTCCTCGGACCGATTGCTGAACAGGTAGCGCGGGTACTCGCCACCGTTGACCCGGTTGACGCTGCGGCACCCGTCGGACTCGACGAGCCCCCGCAGGAACGACTCCGGGTGGGCCAGCACGATCTCGTCCTGCCAGTCGTCGAGGACGATCGCCCGCTCGTGCTTCCGCCCCGGCCCGTGCTGCGGGAAGAGGCAGCACATGTGCTTCCAGTGGGACAGGACGACCACGACGTTCTGGTTCTTGAGACGGTGGGCGCCGACCTTCCTGGGGAGGACGGCCCGGGCGGTGGCCACGCACCGGGCGACGATGCCGGGATAGTGGGCACAGCAGAACAGGCGCAGGCGGTACACGTCTCGGGGTCCCCGGCTGATCGTCCCGTCACCGAGGTACTGACCGAAGAGGTAGGCGTAGGCCGCCGCGTCGCGGGCGGCCAGGTCAGCGGCGGTGCACGGATGCGATCCGGGTGGACCCACGTCGAGGCGGCCGGGCCCGTCGCCGCCAAGGCCCGGGTAGCCCGATGTCCGAGTGGCGATGAGCTGGTCGAACCCGGCCGCGCGCCACGCCCGAATGGTCGCCCGGGCGACGCCCACCTCGGCGGCGATGGCGGCCAACGGCAGCCCGGCGTCGAGGAGGGCCTGGGCCCGACGGATGTCGCTGGCCGGTCGCACGGTCAGCCGAAGTGCGGCGAGCGGGATTCGAACCCGCATGGCCCGAGGGCCACGGCCTTTTGAGGGCCGCGTGTATACGTTCCACCATCGCCGCTGGTGGGGTCGATGGTATCGAGTGGGGCGGGGGCCATGGACCCATCCTCCCCCGGGGGTGTGACAGCGAAGTGTCCGCTGACGGCGGGTGGCTCGGGCCCCGAGAAGTCGGTGTCGGGGCCGCCGCCGAGGTGGTCGTCGACGAAGGCCTCGAGGGTGGCGGGGTCCACGCCGTCCCAGGCCTGGCGGGTGAGCCAGGCGGTGTCGGAGCGGCCGCACGACCCCAGCATCCCGCTGCCCCGGCGGGGCGCCAATCCGGTCCCCGGGCGCTCGGGTCCCACTCCCTACAGTGGGGACGTGCGCCGATCGGCCGTGGAGCGCCGCCTCCGGGACAACAGCCGCCGTCTGCAGGCGTTGCGGGAGGAGCTGGGCGTCACCGACGAGCAGCTGACCCAACTGGGCGAGGAGGCCGAGGACGCCCGCCTGCGGGCCCTGGTGTCGGAGACCGCCATGGCCCAGCGCGACCACCACGAGGCCGAGCGCCACGCCGCCGCCATGGCGCGGCACCGGGCCGAGGTGGTGGCCGAGATCGAGCGCCTCGAGCGCGACCAGGACGCCCTGCTCGACCGGCTCGGGAGCGCGTGACGGCCCGCGGAAGGGCTGGTCGCCGACCCGGGGCGGGACGGTAAGGTCGCCGCTGCGCCACCCGAGCCACGAGGAGCCTGCACCTGTGACCACGCGAGTCGTGATCGCCGAGGACGAAGCCATCATCCGCCTGGACCTGAAGGAGACCCTCGAGGAGGAGGGCTACGAGGTGGTCGGCGAGACGGGTCGGGGGGACGAGGCCGTCGAGCTGGTGAAGGAGCTCGAGCCCGACATCGCCATCCTCGACATCAAGATGCCGGGCCTCGACGGCCTGTCG
>CAYTJS010000087.1:0-12367 GCA_964438115.1 uncultured Iamiaceae bacterium | reverse complement strand
GCGGCGCCCTGGCCACCCTCGTCATCCTCGGCCTCGGCTACGGCGCGGCGCTCCTCGCCGGCGGTCACCGGCTGCCGATCCGCATCGCCAACCTGGTGGGCGTGGTCCTGCTGGCCTGGGCGGTGGGCGACGTGGTCGACGTCGTCCACTGGTCCCCGACCGGTCTGGTCGGCGCCATCCCCTTCTGGCCCGTCGAGTGGGTGCCCGAGGCCCTGGCCACCGTGGCCGTGGCCGTGGTGGCGGTGCTGGTGGGCCTGCGGGGCATCGGCGGCATCCCCCTCGAAGCGGCCGAGCGCCGCACCCGCCTGGTCGGCCAGCTCCGCTTCGCCGCCACCATGCAGGACCTGCGGACCGTCCTCGTCCTGCGTCGCCAGCTGGCCCTCGAGCTACCTCGCACCCGGCCCTGGATCCGGTCCCGGGGGCCGGGCCGCTTCCCGGTGTGGCACCGCGGGGTCCGGGGCCTCCTGCGCTGGCCCTTCGCCCGGCTGGTCCGCCTGGCCGCCCTCGGCCTGGCGGCGGGTGCCGCCCTCCACATGGTGGCCGACGGCACCGGCGTCATGGTGATCCCCGCCGGCCTCCTCCTCTACGTCGCCGCCCTCGACGCCGTCGAGGCCATGGCCCAGGAGGCCGACCACCCCGGACGCAGCGACGGCGTGCCCCGCCCCATCGGCGACCTGCTCGTGCGGCACCTGGCCATCGGCGTCGTGGCCATGGTCGTCGTCGGCGCCCTGGGCGGGGCCATGGCGTTGGCCCTCGACCCCGAGCGCTCGGTCCTGGCCGTGGCGGGGATCGCCGTGCTGCCCGCCGCCCTGGCCGCCGTGGCCGGGGCCGCCCTCAGCGTGTTGCAGGGCATCCAGGAGCCGTCGGAGGCCTGGGACCTGGCCCCGCCCGAGGTGCAGGGCACCCGCACCCTGGCCCGCGTGGGGGGCCCGCCCCTCATCGCCGTGATCGGGGTCCTGCCCACCTTCCTCGCCGTGCGGGCCGCCGAGCGCGGGACGTCGGACCCCTTCGGCGCCGCCGCGGCGGGGTCCTTGGTGGCCGTGGCCGTGGCCCTGTTCGCCTTCGGCTGGGTCCACCAACGGGAGTCCATCAAGGCCTGGTTCCGCCAGGCCCAGGAGCAGGCGGGCATGTCCTCCCCGCGCCGGGACGGCGACGACCGCCCCACACCGACGGCCACCCGCGCCCGCGCCGCGACCGCCCCCCGCAAGCCCGCCCCCACCAAGGTCACCACCACCCTGCCGAGGAAGCGATGAGCCGCACCGATCGACCGATCCTGTCCACCGACGGCCTGTCCAAGCGCTACGGCGACCTGCAGGCCCTGGCCCCCCTCGACCTCGAGGTGGCGGCGGGCGAGCGGGTCGTGCTCGTCGGCCACAACGGGTCGGGCAAGAGCACCTTCCTGCGGATGGTGGCCGGGGTGCTCGACACCACCGAGGGCGACGCGACCATCGCCGGTTCCCCGGCGGGGAGCCTCGAGGCCCGGGCCGCCACCAGCTTCCTGCCGGACGAGCCCGTCCTCTACGACGACCTGAGCGTGCGTGAGCACGTCGACTACGTCGGCCGCCTGCACGGCACCGACGGCTACGGCCACGAGGCGGCCCGCATCGCCGACCTCTTCGGCCTCACCGACCGCATCGACGACCTGCCCGCCCGCTTCAGCCGGGGTCTGCGTCAGAAGACCGCCCTGCTGCTGGGCCTGGCCCGTCCCTTCGACCTCCTGCTCGTGGACGAGCCCTTCGTCGGCCTCGACCTGAGCGGCAAGGCCGCCCTGGTGCAGCTGCTCGACGAGGCCCACGACCGGGGCGCCACCCTCCTCGTCGCCACCCACGACCCCGAGTTCGTCGACAAGGTGGACCGGTGCCTGGCCCTCCGCGACGGCGAGCTGGTGCACGACGGCCCCGCCACCGCCGCCGAGGTCCCCGCCCTCGTCTCCAGCTGACGAGGAGTGGGACGTGATCGACACCGCGACCCGGCAGGCCTACGACCGGGACGGGGCCGTCTGCGTCCGCGGCGTGTTCGACCGGTCGTGGCTCGACCAGCTGGCCGAGGGCCTCGAGGAGAACCTCGCCGAGCCGGGCGCCTGGGCCTGCGTGTACACGCCCGACGGGGGTCCGGGCGGCTTCTACGACGACTACTGCAACTGGGAGCGCATCGACGCCTACCGCCGCTTCGTGTTCGGGTCACCGGCGGCGGCCCTGGTCGGCGAGCTGATGGGGAGCCGGGAGGTGCGCTTCTACCACGAGCACGTCCTGGTGAAGGAGCCCGGCACCCGCGAGCGCACCCCCTGGCACCACGACCAGCCCTACTACGGCGTGGACGGCACCCAGGTGTGCTCGCTGTGGCTGCCGCTCGACCCGGTGCCCGAGGAGGCCTGCGTGCAGTTCGTCGCCGGCTCGCACCGGTGGGGCCGCTCGTTCGCGCCGCGGACCTTCGTCGACGACGCCCCCTACCGCGGGGCGGAGGACCTCGAGCCGGTGCCCGACATCGACGCCGACCCCGACCGCTACGAGCTGCTGACCTGGGCCCTCGAGCCCGGCGACGCCATCGTGTTCCACATGGCCACGGTCCACGGCGCCCCCGGCACCGAGGGCCTCACCCACCGGCGCCGGGCGTTCGCCACCCGCTGGCTGGGCGACGACGCCCGCTTCGCCGTGCGCCCCTTCACGACCTCACCACCGTTCCCCGACGTGGACCTGGGCCCCGGTGACCCGATGGTCCACCCCCGCTTCCCGTTGGTGCCGACCCCGCCCCCCGAGCGCCCGTCTTTGGCCGCTCGTGACCGCCTTCACTAACCTGCGCGGCGATGTCGGAGTTCCTCCGCAGCTACCTCACGGTGGCCATATTCGGCGCGGCTGCCATCGCGCTCGTCGGCGTGTCCCTCGGCGCAGGTTCCCTGCTGCGTCCGAAGCGGCCCCAGGCCGGCAAGTACCTGACCTACGAGAGCGGCGTCGACCCGGTGGGCGGGGACTGGGCCCAGAGCCAGATCCGCTACTACTTCTTCGCCCTGCTCTTCGTCATGTTCGACGTCGAGGCCCTGTACATCTTCCCGTGGGCGACCCGCCTCGAGGTCTACGGGGTCTTCGGTCTCGTCGAGATGGGCATCTTCGTGGTGATCCTGGCCCTCGGGCTGCTGTACGCCTGGCGCAAGGGGGTCCTCAAGTGGGTCTAGTCGAGTCGGGCAAGATGCCCAAGCCGCTGACCAAGCTGCTCAACATCTCGCGCAAGTACTCCCTCTGGATGTACCAGTGGGGCCTGGCCTGCTGCGGCATCGAGATGGGCGCCGCCCTGGCCTCGCCCCGCTACGACATGATGCGCCTCGGGGTCATCCCCTTCCCGGCCAGCCCCCGCCAGGCCGACCTGATCGTCGTCTCGGGCACCATCACCGACAAGATCGCCCCGTCGCTGAAGCGCCTGTACGACCAGATGCCCGACCCCAAGTACGTGATCTCCATGGGTTCCTGCACCAACTGCGGCGGCCCGTACTGGGACTCGTACTCGGTGACCAAGGGCCTCGACCAGATCGTGCCCGTCGACGTCTACGTGCCGGGCTGCCCGCCCCGGCCCGAGGCCCTGCTCGAGGGCGTCGCCCTCCTCCAGCAGCGCATCCTCGACGAGGACCCGGCCGACCGCTGGAAGGGAGAGCCGGTTGTCGTCGCCTGAGGGCGGGGCCACCACCGAGGACGCCGTCGAGGTCGACGAGGTCCGCGACGGCCTCGTCGAACGCCTCCGGTCCGAGCTGGGTGACGCCCTGGTCGGCAGCCACGTGGTCCCCGGCCACGAGGTCTGGGCCCGGGTGACCCTCGACGCCTGGGTGGCCGCGGGCACCTTCGCCCGCGACGGCCTCGGCGCCACGTTCTTCGACTTCCTGTCGGCCATCGACTGGATGCCCTCGCCCTTCGGGCGCGACATGGACAGCCAGGAGGACCTGGCCGTGCACGGCGCGCCGGAGAAGGCGGCCGAGGAGCAGGCCACCGGCCACGCCGGCGGCGACACCCGCTTCCAGCTGCTGGCCCGGGTGGCCGCGCCGGTGGCCGGCGGTCCCACCGTGGTCCTCAAGGCCGACCTGGGCGACGATCCCGCGGCCCTGGTCGCCCCCACCTGGGTGGGCCTCTACGCCGGGGCCCAGTGGCACGAGCGCGAGGCCTGGGAGATGTTCGGCATCACCTTCGAGGGCAATCCGAACCTGCACCACCTCTACCTGCCGAGCGCCTTCGAGGGCCACCCCCTGCGCAAGGACTTCCCCCTCCTGGCCCGGCGCCTGAAGCCCTGGCCCGGCATCGTCGACGTCGAGCCCATGCCCGGCGAGGACGACGGCGACGAGGACGAGGCCGGCGACGCCGAGGGAGGCGAGGCGTGAGTCTGACCGAGAGCCAGCAGCGGGCCTACGTGTCGACGCAGGCGGCCGACGTGCGCGTCAACGTCGAGCTCGAGACCGGCGGCATGGTCCTGAACATCGGGCCGCAGCACCCCGCCACGCACGGCACGCTGCGCATCGTGGCCCGCCTCGACGGCGAGCAGGTGGTCGAGGCCGAGCCCATCCCCGGCTACATGCACCGGGGCTACGAGAAGCTCTGCGAGGTCCGGACCTACCCGCAGGTCACCACCCTGGTGAACCGCATCGACTGGCTGGGCAGCTTCGCCAACGAGGTCCCCTTCATCCTCGCCGCCGAGCAGCTCATGGAGGTCGAGGCCCCGCCCCGGGCCCAGTGGATCCGCACGATCCTCTTCGAGATGTCCCGCATCGCCAACATCTCACTGTTCCTCGGCGACATGGGGGCCCAGCTCGGCGCCATCACCCCCGTCTTCTTCGCCTTCCGCGACCGCGAGCGGGTCCTCAACCTGATCGAGTCGGCCACCGGCGGGCGCTTCCACCCCAACTACGACCGCATCGGCGGCCTGAAGGACGACCTGCCGGCGGGCTGGGTGGAGCAGACCCGCGACGTCATGGAGCGCATACGGACGTTCTGCGACGAGATGGAGACGTTGCTCATGGGCAACGAGATCTTCGAGGCCCGCACCCGCGGTGTCGGGGTCATCCCCGGCGACGTCGCCCTCTCCTACGGCCTCTCGGGGGCCAACCTCCGGGCCAGCGGGGTCGACTGGGACCTCCGGCGCGACGCCCCCTGCGGCCTCGTCCACGACCAGGTGGACTGGAAGGTCTGGACCCACCCCGACGGCGACTCCTTCGCCCGCTTCTGGGTGCGCCTCCAGGAGGTGCGGGAGTCGACGCTGATCATCGACCAGCTCCTCGACAGCCTCCCGGCCGGCCCGATCATGGCCAAGGTCCCCCGCATCATCAAGGTGCCGGCGGGCGAGGCCTACGTCGAGACCGAGAATCCGCTGGGCGCCATGGGCTTCTACGTGGTGAGCAAGGGCGACCTCGTGCCTTTCCGGGTCAAGATCCGCACCCCCAGCTTCAACAACATCTCGATCGTGCCCTGGGTGATGAAGGGCGTCTACGTCCCCGACGTCATCACCATCCTGGCCAGCCTCTACTTCATCCTGGGGGACATCGACCGGTGACGTACGCCGTGGACCTGGCCTACTGGCAGGAGACGATCATCAAGGTCGTCGTCATCCTGGGCGTCATCCCGGCCGGCGCGCTCATCCTCGGCTACGTCTTCCTCCTGAAGATGATGAGCCACATGCAGAGCCGGGTGGGCCCCATGGAGGCCGGCCCCCACGGTGTGCTCCAGCTCGTCGCCGACGGCCTGAAGTTCCTCCAGAAGGAGGACGTCTTCCCGGAGCGGGCCGACCGCTGGGTCTTCGGCCTGGCCCCGATGGTCGTGCTGATCGCGACCTTCCTGGTTTTCGTGGTCGTGCCGGTCGGGCCCGACCTGATCATCGAGAACCTCGACGTCGGCATCTTCTTCGCCCTCGCCGTGTCCTCGCTGTCGGTCATCGGCATCCTCATGGCCGGCTGGGGCTCGGCCAACAAGTACGCCCTCCTCGGCGGCCTACGGGCTGCGGGCCAGCTCATCGCCTACGAGCTGCCCCTGCTGCTCGCGGTGGTCGGGGTGGTCATCCAGGCCGGCACCCTCGACATGCAGGGGATCGTGGTGGCCCAGGCCGACGGCGCCATCTTCGGCTGGGACGCCATCGGCAACCCCTTCATCCTCACCCAGTTCCTGGGCTTCCTGATCTTCCTCGCCGCCGTCCAGGCCGAGCTGACCCAGCCGCCCTTCGACATGCCGGTGGCCGAGTCCGAGATCGTGGGCGGCTACCAGGTCGAGTACACCGGCTTCCGCTTCCTGCTCTTCTTCATGGGCGAGTTCGGCACGGCCTTCGCCTTCGCCGGCATCGCCTCGGTGCTGTTCCTGGGCGGCTGGTGGGTGCCGGGCTTCGAGCCCGACGACGACATCCTGAACGTCCTCGGCCCCGCCGTGATGTTCGCCAAGATCATGTTCGTGGCGTTCCTGATCTTCTGGGCCCGCTTCACCTACCCCCGTCTCCGGGAGGACCAGCTGCAGCGGTTCGCCTGGAAGGTGCTGATCCCGTTGAGCCTGGTCAACATCCTCGTGACCGCCGTCCTGAAGGTGGCCTTCTGATGCCGCAGCTCCCCGGCCTCGTGAAGGGCCTCGGCGTGACCTTCCGCACCATGCTGAAGCCCGCCGTCACGGTCCAGTACCCCCACGTGAAGGAGGAGCCGACCCCCCGGGCCCGCGGGGTGATCGCCCTCAACGAGGAGAACTGCACCGTCTGCATGCTCTGCGCCCGGGAGTGCCCGGACTGGTGCATCTACATCGAGGGCCACAAGTACCTGGCCCCGCCGCGACGCGAGGGCGGCAAGCCCCGCCAGAAGAACGCCCTCGACCGCTTCGACATCGACTTCGCCCTCTGCATGTACTGCGGCATCTGTGTCGAGGTCTGCCCGTTCGAGGCCCTGTTCTGGAGCCCCGAGTTCGAGTACGGCGAGCACCGCATCGCCGACCTGCTCCACGACAAGGAGCGCCTCGGTGAGTGGATGCGCACCGTGCCGGACTTCGAGCCCTACGAGGCCGGGTCCGAGCAGAAGCCCAAGAAGGTGCCGCGGTGAACGACGTCGCCCAGAACATCGCCTTCTTCGCCGTCGCCCTGCCGATGGTCGTCGCCGCCCTGCGGGTGGTGACCACCAAGAACATCGTCCACGCCGCCCTGTGGCTCATCCTGGTGCTGGCCGGCGTGGCGGCGCAGTACTACCTGCTGGGGGCCGAGTTCGTCGGCACCTCGCAGATCCTCATCTACCTGGGCGCCATCGTCGTGCTCTTCCTGTTCGGCATCATGCTCACCCGGGCCCAGCTGGGCGACGACGCCGAGCTGGACAACGAGCAGAAGGGTCTGGCCCTGCTGACCGGCCTGCTGCTGCTCGTGCTCACCGCCGGGACCCTGATCGACGGGTTCTCCGACACCGAGCTGCCCGAGGAGCGGGTGCAGACCACCGCCCAGGTGTCCGACGCCATCTTCAGCACCTACCTGATCCCCTTCGAGGTGGTCTCGGTGCTCCTGCTGGCCGCGCTGATCGGCGCCATCGTGATCGCCCGGAAGGAGTAGCGGCGTGCTGCTGAACCAGTTCCTGCTCCTCGGCGCCGTGCTCTTCGCCATCGGCGTCTACGGGGCCCTGGCCCGCCGCAACGCGGTGGCCGTGCTCATGTCGATCGAGCTCATCCTGAACGCCGTGGCCCTCAACCTGGTCGCCTTCGGGGCCATGCAGGGCACCGTCACCGGCCAGGTGTTCGCCCTGTTCGTCATCACGATCGCCGCCGCCGAGGTCGGCGTGGGCCTGGCGATCGTGCTCCTCATCTACCGCAACCGACGCAGTGTCGACCTCGGCGAGGTCGACCTGATGAAGGGCTAGGCATGGACTGGTTCCTCGAGCACGCGTGGATCATCCCCCTGATCCCGGCGCTGTCCTTCGTCGCCATCCTGGCCGTCGGCAAGCGGCTGCCCGGCAAGGGCGCCGGCATCGGCATCGCCTCGATCGCCCTCGCCTTCGGCCTGGCCTGTCTCACCGGTCTGGCCTGGATCCAGCACGTCAACGAGGCCGAGAGCGGCGGTCACGGCGGTGAGGAGCAGGCCTCCGGCCTGGTCATCGCCGCCGCCGAGGAAGAGGGCCACAGCGCCGTCGAGCCGGTCGTGACCTCCACGGTCTGGTGGCAGTCCGGCGCCGTCGAGCACCACGTGGGCACCATGGTCGACGGCCTGTCGGTGATGATGCTCTTCACCGTCACCCTGATCTCGCTGCTGGTGCACATCTACAGCCTCGAGTACCTGAAGGGCGACCGGCGCTACACGCACTACTACGCGTTCCTGTCGTTGTTCTCGGCGTCGATGCTGACCCTGGTCATCGCCCAGAACACTCTGATGCTGCTCACCGCCTGGGAGCTGGTCGGGCTCTGTTCGTTCGCCCTGATCGGGCACTGGTGGGAGGAGAAACCCAACTCCGACGCCGCCCTCAAGGCGTTCCTCACCAACCGCGTGGGTGACGTGGGCCTCATCATCGGCGTGATCATCCTGTTCTTCGCCGCCGGCTCCTTCGACATCCTCGAGATCAACGCCAAGGCCGTCGACGGCCAGATCAGCCACCTGCTGCTGCTCACCGCCGCCGTCTCGCTCACCGCCGCGGTGTGCTCGAAGTCGGGCCAGTTCCCGCTGCACACCTGGCTGCCCGACGCCATGGCCGGTCCCACCCCGGTGTCGGCCCTCATCCACGCCGCCACCATGGTCGTGGCCGGCGTCTTCATGGTCGCCCGGCTGTACCCGGTCTTCTACGAGGGGATGTCGATCAACTCCTCGTCCATCAACCTGCTGGCGTTCATCGGCGGCATCACCACCCTGATCGGCGCCGGGCTGGCCTTCGCCCAGTTCGACATCAAGAAGGTGCTGGCGTACTCGACCATCAGCCAGTTGGGCTACATGGTCATGGCCCTCGGCGTCGGCGCCTGGACGGCGGCGGTCTTCCACCTCTTCACCCACGCCATGTTCAAGGCCTGCCTGTTCCTGGGCGCCGGCTCGGTCAGCCACGCCGCCCACCACACCTTCGACATGCGGAAGATGGGCGGGTTGCGCAAGCACATGCCCAGCACGTTCTGGACCTTCATCATCGGGTCCATGGCCCTGGCGGGCATCCCGCCGCTGGCCGGCTTCTGGTCCAAGGACGAGATCCTGGCCGGCGCCGCCCAGGGCCAGACCAAGGCCTACTGGCTGATGCTGATCCTCGGCGCCATCACGGCCTTCATGACCGCGGCCTACATGACCAGGACCGTGTGGATGACCTTCTTCGGCGAGTACCGGGGCGAGGGCCACCCCCACGAGTCGCCCAAGCTCATCACCGTGCCGCTGTGGATCCTGGCCGGCCTCACCTGCGTGGTCGGGTTCCTCAACCTGCCGGCGGCGCTGGCCCCCGAGGGCATCGAGTTGCGCTTCGAGCACTACGTCGAGCCGACCTTCGCCTTCCCCGAGATCGTCCACCCCGAGTTCTCGACCGGCATCGCCGCCCTGTCGGTACTGCTGGCCCTGACCGGCATCGCCCTGGCCTGGCAGTACTACGCCCACGACCGGGGCCCGCACGGCCTCACCCAGCGCAGTGCCCTGGCGGCCAAGGGCTACGCCTTCCTCGAGAACAAGTACTACCTCGACAAGCTCTACGAGCAGGGCATCCGCGATGCCGTGAAGGGCCCCATCGCCCGGGCCACCTACTGGTTCAACCAGAAGGTCCTCGACGGGATCGTCAACGGCGTCGGCAAGGGGTCGGTGCGGGTGAGCGAGGGCCTCTACAAGTACATCGACCAGGGGGCGGTGGACCGCACGGTCAACGCCACCGGGCACGGGGCCGAGGGCTCCGGCCAGCTCCTCCGTCGCATCCAGACGGGCCGCGTCCAGCAATACGCCGCCCTCCTCTTCGCCGGCGCGGCGATCCTCGCCGGCATCTTCGTCGTCATCATCTAGGAGTCACCACCGAGCCATGACGGACTTCCTCAACGACTGGGGCCTGACCCTGGCCACCTTCCTGCCGGTGGTGGGCGCGGTGCTCGTGCTCCTCGTGCCCAAGGGCAACGAGACCGCCATCAAGGCCGTCGCCCTGCTGGCCTCGCTGGCCACGCTGGCGATGGGCATCCTGCTGCTGGTCGACTTCGACTACGACCAGAGCGAGGTCCTCCAGTACCTGGTGGACAAGCCCTGGATCGACCTCATCAACAGCCGCTACATCATGGGCCTCGACGGCATCTCGCTGCCGCTGGTGGCCCTGACGGTGCTGGTGGTGCCGCTGTGCATCATCTACTCCTGGAACCACCTGCCCGAGCCGGGCAACCCGAAGGCGTTCTTCGCCCTGCTGCTCCTGCTCGAGACGGGCATGGTCGGGACCTTCCTGGCCCAGGACCTGATCCTCTTCTTCGTGTTCTTCGAGGTCGTCCTGCTGCCGATGTACTTCATGATCGGCGTCTGGGGCGGGCCCAACCGCCAGTACGCGGCGATCAAGTTCTTCCTGTTCACGCTCTTCGGCTCGGCCCTGATGCTGGTCAGCTTCCTGGCCCTCTACTTCCTCGCCGACGTGCAGACCTTCGACATCCGGGCCCTGCCCGCCGCCGCCGAGGGCATCGCCACCACCACCCAGCTGTGGATCTTCGGCGGCATGTTCCTGGGCTTCGGCATCAAGGTCCCGATGTTCCCGTTCCACACCTGGCTGCCCGACGCCCACACCGAGGCCCCCACCGTGGGCTCGGTGATCCTGGCCGCCGTGCTGCTGAAGCTGGGCACCTACGGCTTCATCCGCATCGCCATCCCGATCCTGCCCGACGCCGCCATCGAGTGGGCGCCCTGGATCGGCTTCCTCGCCGTCATCGGGATCATCTACGGCGCCCTCGGCTGTCTGGCCCAGACGGACATGAAGCGGCTGATCGCCTTCTCGTCGGTGGCCCACATGGGCTTCGTGATGCTGGGCATCGCCACCCTGACCGACTTCGGCCTGAACGCCGCGGTCATGGGGATGGTCGCCCACGGCCTCATCACCGGCATGCTCTTCTTCTGCGCCGGCTCGGTGAAGGACCGGTACCACACCCTCGAGATCCGGCGCCTCGGCGGCCTGCTCACCCAGGTCCCGCACCTGGGCTGGATCCTCGGCTTCGCCTCGATGGCCTCCCTCGGCCTGCCCGGCCTGGCCGGCTTCTGGGGTGAGTTCCCGGCCATCCTGGCCGCCTACAACCCGGCGCCCGAGCTGCCCGTCGAGACGTTCCGCACCTTCATGGTCGTGGCCGCCCTGGGCACCGTGCTGGCCGCCGGCTACCTGCTCTGGCTCTACCAGCGCACCTCGTTCGGGACCCCGTCGGAGGAGTTCGCCGACGAGCCCATCGCCCAGCTCTCGGTCTTCGAGTACATCGCCTGGGCACCGATGCTGCTGCTGATCCTGGTGATCGGCATCTACCCCAACATCGTGTTCAGCGTCACCGACGCCGCCGTGAACCTCCAGCTCGTGGCGATCGGCGGCTGAGATGCTCGCGCTCCTCGCCCAGGCGGACGGCTTCCAGGCGCCGACGCTCGACTTCCACGCCCTGGCGCCCGAGATCGTCCTCGTCGGCGCCCTGGTCGTGGTGCTCGTCGCCGACCTGGTGATGGAGCGCGACAAGTGGCTGGTGCCGGTGCTCGCCGGGCTCGGCGTCCTCGCCGCCCTCGTCCCCGTCGTCACCCTGGCCCTCGACGGCCCCGACCGGATGCTCTTCGACGGGGCCTACGCCGTCGACGACTACGCCCTGGTCTTCAAGGCCCTCTTCCTCGTCGCCGGCTACCTGGTGATCCTGCTCTCGACGAACTACATCGCCGAGGGCGACTACCACGAGGGCGAGTACTACTTCCTGCTCCTCAGTGCCCTGCTGGGCATGGTCGTCATGGCCAGCGCCCGCGACCTGATCTCGATCTTCGTCGCCCTGGAGCTGCTGTCGCTGCCGGCCTACCTGCTCGCCGCCTGGCGCAAGCGGGACCTCAAGGGCAACGAGGCGGGCATGAAGTACTACCTGATGGGCGTGTTCGCCTCGGCCATCCTGCTCTACGGCATGTCGCTGCTGTTCGGGCTGACCGGCACCACCACCCTCAGCGGCATCGCCGAGGCCATCGGCGAGGGTGCCTCCAGCACCCCGATCATCACCCTGGCCATCCTCTTCGTGATCGTGGGCTTCGGCTTCAAGATCTCCGCCGTGCCCTTCCACACCTGGGCCCCCGACACCTACGAGGGCGCCCCCACCCCGATCGCCGCCTTCCTGGCCGTGGCCTCCAAGGCGGCGGGCTTCGTCGCCCTGCTGACGCTGGTGGTGGTGGCCTTCGGCGGCCGCGACGACGTCGTCGAGCCGGTCATGTGGGTGCTGGCCGCCCTGACCATGACCGTCGGCAACCTGATCGC
>CAYTJS010000086.1:0-12373 GCA_964438115.1 uncultured Iamiaceae bacterium | reverse complement strand
CCCCCCGCCCCCGTCCCACCGTCGGCGTCACCCGCCGCGCCCTCGCCATCGGCACCGGTGCGCTCGCCGTCACTGGTGCCCTGACCGGCTGGTTCGCCGCCGACGCCCTCGGCGACGACCGTTCCCCCACGACCGTCGACCAGTCCACCGTCACCGAGGAGGACACCCTCGACCTGGGGGATCTGATCGGCGGGTTCGTCGACGACGATGACGACGACGAGAGCTTCAGCTTCGACGACGGCGGCAGCGTCCCCAGCCAGCCGGACAGTTCGTCGTCGGTGTCATGAGAACACGCCGAGGTCGGCGAAGGGCAGGCCCGTCTCGTCCCGGCCGAGGGCGTCGTCGGTGAGGCCGGCGTCGCCCCCGAGTCGGTTGAGGACGGTGGCGTAGACCGACCGGAAGTCCACCGTCGGCACCAGGGCGTCGGCGTGACGCTGCGCCGGCGCCAGCGAGGGCGCCTGGCCGTACCAGCCACCCTGGACCCCGCCCCCCACGAACACGCTGCTCGAGGCGAGGCCGTGGTCGGTCCCGCCCCCGGCGTTCTCGGTCACCTGACGGGAGAAGTCCGAGTGGACCATGACGACGACGTCGGCCTCACGACCGGTGCCGGTCAACAGGGAGAAGAAGTGGGCCGGCCCGGCGTCGAGGGCGGTCAGGCGGTCCCAGTGGTACCAGGCCTGGCTCCCGTGGGTGTCGAAGCCCCCCAGCGTGGCCACGTAGGTCTGGCACGGGATCCCCGCGGCGATGAGTGAGGCCGCCACCGACAGCTGGTCGGCCAGCGAACCCGACCCCCCGGCCGAGGGCAGGGCGGGCACGGCCTGGGCCTGCTCGGACGCCACCCGGGCCGCCTCGAGGGCCTTCGTGGCCGTGGCCACCTTGGCCCGGAGCCGTCGCCGTCTCGACGACGGCTGGCGACGCCGGCTCCAGCGCCGGTCCTCCGTGCTGCTCCGCGAGGCTCCGCAGCCTCGGCCGGGCGGTCTCAGTCGGCCTTGGCCAGGGTGCCGAGGTAGAGCTCGATGACCTTGGGGTCGTGGAGCAGGGCCTCGCCGCTGTCGGTGTAGGCGTTCTGGCCCTGGTCGAGGACGTAGCCCCGGTCGCAGATCTGCAGGCACCGCCGGGCGTTCTGCTCGACCATGATGATCGACACCCCGGCCTCGTTGATCTGGGCGCAGCGCTCGAAGACCTCGGTCTGCAGGGCGGGGCTCAGGCCGGCCGAGGGCTCGTCGAGGAGGAGCACCGACGGCTCCATCATGAGGGCCCGGCCCATGGCCAGCATCTGGCGCTCACCGCCCGAGAGCAGGCCGGCCCGCTGGTCGGCCCGCTCGGCCAGGCGGGGGAACATGCCGTAGACCCGGTCCCGCTGGGCGGCGTAGTGCTTGGGCGCCTGGTACGAGCCCATCTGCAGGTTCTCGGCGATGGTGAGCGACGGGAAGACGTTGTCGCGCTGGGGGACGTAGCCGAGGCCGGCCCGCACCAACTGGTGGGCCGGCTTGCTGGTCACATCCTCGCCCCGCAGGGTGACGGCACCCTCGCGGATGGGCAGCAGGCCGAAGAGGGCCTTGATGAGCGTCGACTTCCCGGCGCCGTTGGGCCCGATGATGCCGACCAGCTCGCCCTCGGCCAGCTCGATCTCGCAGCCGTTCAGGATGTTGACCTCGGGCACGTAGCCGGCCACCAGGTTGCGGGCCTCCAGCAGGAACTCACTCATCGGCGAACAGCTCCCGCTCTTCCTCGAGGGCCTCTTCGCGCTCCTCGACGATGTGGCTCTCGACGTGCGCGTGGGTGGGCGGGGCCTCGTCGGCGCCCTCACCGTGGTCAGTGCCCAGGTAGGCGTCGATCACCTGCGGGTTGCCGGTGACGTCGTCGTGGGTGCCCTCGGCGATGATCGAGCCCTCGGCCATCACCACGACCCAGTCGGAGATGTCACGGACCACGTCCATGTCGTGCTCCACGAAGATCACCGACATGCCCTCGTCCCGCAGTTCCTTCACGTGGCCGAGGAGCGACTGGGTGAGGGCCGGGTTCACGCCGGCCATGGGCTCGTCGAGCATCACCAGCGAGGGCTCGGTCATGAGCGCCCGGGCCATCTCGAGGAGCTTGCGCTGGCCGCCCGAGAGGGTGCCGGCGTACTCGTGGGTCATGTGGGCCATGCCGAACCGGTCCAGCAGGGCCAGGGCCCGGGACCGCAGCTCCTCCTCCTCGTGGTGCCAGCTCGGCGGCCAGAACGACGCCGACAGGCGCTCGCCCTTCTGGTCGATGCCGCCCAGCATCATGTTGTCGAGGACGGTCATCTTGGACAGGGCCTTGGTCAGCTGGAAGGTCCGCACCATGCCCCGGCTGGACATGAGGTGGGCCACCGACCCCGCCATGTCGGCCCCGTCGAAGGTCCAGGTGCCCTCGTCGGGGGTGTCGAAGCCGGTCAGCAGGTTGAACAGCGTGGTCTTGCCGGCGCCGTTGGGCCCGATGAGGCCGGTGATCAGGCCCCGCTGGATCTCGAGGTGGTCGACGTCGACGGCCATCAGACCGCCGAACCGGCGCTTGACCCCGTCCACGACGAGGATGGGGTCGGGCTTGGGCGCACCGGGCCGGGGCTGGACCTCCCGCAGGACCGCCCGGTCGACGACCGGCCGCTCGCGGCGGTTGGCGGCCAGCGCCCGCGTCATGCGCCGCTTGGGGCCGAGCAGGTAGAAGGGGGCGGTCACGAAGCCGGCGGCCCCCACCGCGACCTTCCACGGTGCGGCCGACACCCCGGCCAGGTCCCAGTCGGCCCGGAGACGGGTGAAGGCGTCCTGGGCCGCGGTCACCCACAGCCCGATGGCCGCAGTGGCCAGGACCAGCAGGACCGTTCCGATGAGGTCACTCATGGCGATCAGGCTTCAAGGGCCATCTCCTGCTTGTTGCCGAACAGACCCTGTGGTCGGAACACCATGAGGGCGGCGAGCCCCGCCCCCACCAGCATGAACCGGACCTGGCCGATCTGCACACCGTCCATGATGGCGTCGACCCCGAGGAACGAGTTCGACACCGCCTCCCGGAGGAAGTTGTCGGTGAAGGCCAGCAGCATCCAGAAGAGCACCGAGCCCACGATCGGCGTCCAGATGCGGCCGAGGCCGCCGAGGATGAGCGCCGTGTAGAGGAAGAAGGTGATGGGGGGCGAGTAGGCGTCGGGCTGGACGGTCTGGGTGCCGATGGAGAGCACCATGCCGGCGATGCCGCCCATGACGCCGCCGATGATCAGGCTCTGCACCTTGTAGCCGTAGGCGTTCTTGCCCAGCGAGCGAGCGGCGTCCTCGTCCTCCCGGATGGAGCGCAGCACCCGCCCCCAGGGGGCCTTCAGGATCAGGAACGAGATGGCGGTGACCAGGGCCACGATCGCCCACCCGAAGAGGATGATCCACAACTGGTTGCCGAAGAACTCGAAGGCCCAGAACCCGTACCGGGTCTGTGGATCGAACGGGTTGAAGTGGTAGAAGCCCCCGGCGAAGCCGTTGATGCCGTTCGAGCCCCCCGACCAGTTGCGCAGGGACACCGAGCGCATGACCGTCCGGATGATCTCGGAGGCGGCGATGGTGACGATGGCGAGGTAGTCGGCGCGTAGGCGCAGGGCGGGCAGGCCCAGCAACAGGGCCAGCACCACGCAGGCCAGGACCCCGACGAGCACGGCGGTGACGGGGTGCCAGCCGTAGTAGGTGATGCCGATGCCGGTGCCGTAGGCCCCGACGGCCATGAAGCCGACCTGGCCGAAGTTGAGCAGGCCGGTGAACCCGAAGTGGATGTTCAGGCCCATGGCGGCGATGGCGAAGACCGCGGCGTCGCGGCTGACGCCGGCCCGCAGGGTGTTCTCGATGATGCTTCCCCAGTCCATCGACCCTCCCTCAGCCGAACCGCTGCCGACGTCCGAAGATGCCCTGGGGCCGGACCACGAGGATCAGGATCAGGAGCACCAGGGCACTCACGTTCTTCAACTCCGGCGAGATCCACAGCGTGGACACCTGGATGACGATGCCCACGATCAGGGAGCCCACGAAGGCCCCGAAGGCGGTCCCCAGGCCGCCCAGGGTCACGCCGGCGAACATCAGCAGCAGCAGCTTGAAGCCGAACTGCCAGTCGACCAGCTCGTTCATGGCGAAGAGCACGCCGCCGAGGGTGGCCAGGGCGGCACCGGCCCCCCAGACCACGAGGATGACCCGGTCGACGTCGATGCCCGACGAGCGGGCCAGGTCGGGGTTGTCGGCCACGGCCCGGATGGCCTTGCCGATGCGGGTACGGGTGAGCACCAGGCCGACGCCGACCAGCACGATCAGCGAGAGGGCGATCGACCACAGGTCCTTGGGGACGATGGTGATGGGCCCCCACTCGTACGGGGACTGGACGGCGAAGTCGCGGAACGCCTTGGGCCGGCCCCGGAAGATGTAGAGGGTCAGGTACCGGATGAACAGGGACACGCCGATGCTGATGACCAGCATGGCCACCAGGCTCGTGCCCCGGCGCCGGAGCGGTCGCCAGAGGGTCCGGTCGAGCCCGGCCCCCGCCCCGAACATGACGATCATGGCCAACAAGGTGGCGATGGGCAGGTAGAGGCCGGCGTCGTTCAGGTACCAGGCGATCACGGCGCCGACGATCACGATCTCGCCGTGGGCGAAGTTGGTGAGGCCGGTGGTGCCGAAGATGAGGGACAGGCCGATGGCCATCATGGCGATGAGGAGGCCGAACTTGATGCCCTCGACGAAGAGCTGCAGGAACCGGTCGAAGCGGCTGGACTCCTGGCGGGTGCTGACCGCCCCCTCCTCCTGGAGGGCGAAGAGCACCCGCTGGGTCTCGAGCGGGCTGACCTGGACGGTGCGGCTGAGCGTGTCGGGGTCGACCAGCTCCACGCCGTCGGGCAGCGTGTCGGCGTCGATGGCCACGTCGTACTCACCCGGCTGGGGCACCTCGAGGAGGAACACGCCTTCGTCGTCGGTCTCGCCGGTGCCGACCTCGGCCCCACCCGTGGCGGTGACGGTGAAAGTCACCCCGACGGCGGGGGTCTCGACGGCGTCCTCACCCTCGCCGACGTCGTAGGTCAGCGTGGCCGACACCGCCGTCGGCTGGTCGATGCCCGAGCCCGGGCCATCGTCGCCCGCTCCCCCACTGCCTGCAGCCTGGGCACCGGCCGGCTGCACCCCGAGGGCGAGCACTGCGGCCAGCAGGACCGCAGGGACCACCAACGACCTGACTCGCAAGCTGACGCTCCCCTCGTCCCACCGCTCCGGTGGATCGCCGGATTCTAGGGATCCGCGGCCGGAGCGCAAGTTGGGCGGGCGGCTCAGGTGAGTCCGAGGTCGGCCACGAGGTCGTCGACGGGAGTGACCAGGCCCGTGTAGAAGGGCCCGAACTCGGCGTAGACCGCCGAGGCCTCGTCGAAACGCATCGTGTAGACGACCTCCTTCAGGTCGTCGGGGTGGACGGCGAAGAGGGTCACCCCCCACTCGAAGTCGTCGAGGCCGGTGGAGCCGGTGACGACCTGGAGGACCCGTCCGGCGAAGGCCCGACCCGAGGCGCCGTGCTCCATCATCAGGTCCCGGCGCTCGTCGTAGGGCAGGGTGAACCAGTTCTGGTCCGGCGCCCGCCGCTTCGACATCGGGTAGAAGCAGAAGGCGGCCTTGCCCTCGGGCGGCAGCTGGGGGTGCAGCCGGGGCTGCTTCATCTCCTCGGGCATGCCCTGGGCGTACTCGCTGACCTCGGTGAGCGACACGTAGCTGTCCACCACGTCGAGGCCCGCGGCCTGCAGGTCGGTCTGGAACCGGCGCTGGCGGCGGAGGTCCTCGCCGAGGAGCATGAAGGCGAGGTCGGCCTTGTGCCCGAGCACGGCCACCGCCACCACCTGGTCGCCGGCGGCCTCGGCCGCCTTCACGGCCGCCACCACGGCCTGGCCGTCGGCCAGCGGGGTGGGCTTGCAGAACAGGTGGAGGACCCCCCACCCGGCCTTGGGCTGCAGCGACTCGCTCATGGCCCCACTCTACGAGCGGGGTGGTCGGATGGGGCCAGATGTGTAAAGCTCTCCTAACAGATGCTGTCAACCCTGCTCGCCCCCCAGCGCCACCGCGGGTGGTGGCTGGTCGCCCTCGGCGTCGGCTCCACCGCCCTGGCCGTCGCCGTCATCGCCACGACCGTCGACGGCGACGCCCTGGGCCGGGCCGGGCGGGCCCTGGTGGACCGGCCCCTGCCCGTCCTCGTGGGGGTGGCGGGCCTGGCCCTCGCCTTCGTGGTGCGGGCCTGGGCCTGGGCCCGCGTGCTCCCCGGCCTGTCGCTGGGGCAGGCCCTGGCCGGGATCCACCTCGCCTACGGCGCCAACCACGTTCTCCCCGTCCGCCTCGGCGAGCCGCTCCGCATCGTCAGCGTCGTGCGGCGGGCCGACGTCGCCCTGGGGGCGGCCACGGCGTCGACGGTCACCCTTCGGGTCGCCGACCTGGTCACCCTCGCCGCCATCGGCGCCGCCGCCGGGGGGACCGTCCTCTGGTCCCTGGCCGGGCCGTGGTTCCTGCTCTCGCTCGCCCTGGCCGCCGGCGCCGGGGCCGGGGCCTGGCGCTGGCTGGCCCGGGCCCTGCGCAACGGGGCCGAGGTGCGCCTGCCCACCGCCGGGGTCCTGGCCGCCACCGGGTCGGCCTGGCTGCTCGAGGCCGTCCTGGTGATGGAGGGGGCCAACCTGGTCGGCATCCCCCTCGGCTACCAGCAGGCCGTCGTCGTCACCGCCGTCACCGTCTGCTCCCAGGTGGCCGCCGTGGCACCGTCGGGCCTCGGCACCTTCGAGGCCGCCGGCACCGCCGCCTTCGTCGCCCTCGGCTACGGCGCCGCCGAGGGCCTGGCCGCCACCGTGGTCGTGCACGCCATCAGCACCGCCTACTCGTTCGTCGCCGGGGGCAGCGCCGTGGTCTGGCCCGCCCCCGGCCTGGCCGGGCGCCTGCGCCTGCCCCGGCCCGACCCGGCGCCCGCCCCCACCCCGCCGGGGGACGGCCCGGTCCTGCTGTTCCTGCCCGCCCACGACGAGGCCGCCACCGTGGCCGAGGTGGTGGCCCGGGTGCCCACGACCGTGCACGGCCGCCGGGTCGACTGCCTGGTCATCGACGACGGCTCCCGCGACGACACCGCCGGCCGGGCCCGGGCCGCGGGGGCCGAGGTCGTCCGTCACGAGGCCAACCAGGGCCTGGGGGCGACGGTGCGGGCCGGCCTGGCCGAGGGCCGCCGTCGCGGGGCCGCCGCCGTGGCCTTCTGCGACGCCGACGCCGAGTACGACCCCGGTGACCTGGCCGCCCTGGTGGCCCCCATCGTGGCCGGCGAGGCCGACTACGTGGTCGGTGACCGCTTCGCCCGGGGCCACCCCGACATGCTCCCCCACCGGTGGCTGGGCAACCGGGCCCTGACCCGCCTGACCTCGTTCGTGGCCCGTCGGCGCCTGAGCGACGCCCAGTCCGGCTTCCGGGCGCTGTCCCCCCGGGCCGCCGCCGCCGCCGAGATCGTCCACGACTACAACTACGCCCAGGTCCTGACCCTCGACCTGCTGGCCAAGGGCCTCGTCTACGCCGAGGTCCCCATCGCCTACCGCCACCGCCGCGTGGGCACGAGTTTCGTCACCCCGACCCGCTACCTGCGCCGGGTCGTCCCCGCCGTCTACCGCGAGCTCAACGGCGCCTGAACTCGCCCTCGTCCTAGATCCCCTCGGGCGGGCCGTCGCTGGCGTTGACCACAGCCACCGGGCGGTGGCCGTTGGTGAGCTCGGGCAGGGTGGCGGCCACGGGGGCGTGGTCCTGGTGGGCCTGGCGGGCGACCTCGTGGTACCGCTCGAGGACCTCGCGGGCCGACTGGTCGTGGTACACCCGGCCGTCGACCAGGGGCCCCTGGGTGCCGTCCACCACGGCGGCCACGTCCTCGCCGGTGAGGGTCTTGTGGCGCTCGAGGGCGTGGGCCACGGCCAGGATCTCGTGGCGGTTCTCGCGGATCAGGGCGATGGTCTCGTCGAGCAGGCGGCCGAGGTTGTCCTCGATGCGCTGACCCAGGGCCAGGTGCTCGAGCAGGTCCTTCTGCTTCTCGTCGTCGCCGGTGGGCCGACCGCCGCCGCCCACGCCGATGCTGTGGGTGACGCCGTGGCTGGCCACGGTGGAGCCCATGCCCCAGTAGCCCTCCATCATCGTGGCCAGGGTGGTGGCGCTGTTCAGGTCGCCGGACACCCCCGAGGAGCTGTCGCCGCCGAAGAACTCGCGCTCGCCGGCCAGCGACGCCAGCGAGACCTTGATGTCGGCCTCGTACTCGGAGCGCCACCGGGTGAACTGGTCCTCGGGCTTCACCGAGCTGACCATGCCGAGGTAGTTGCCGCCCTTCTCGATGGTGGCCAGGTCGATGTTCAGGTGCTTGCGCACCCGGTGGGCCACCACGGCGTGACAGGCCTCGTGGATGGCGATGGCGTGGCGCTCGCGCTCGATGTACTCGACGTCCTCGGGCGGACCCAGGTCCTTCAGCTGCTTGGCCATGAGGACGTCGCGCCAGATGATGCGGTCGCGACCGTCGCGGATGGCGGTGATGAGGGCCTCGTTGACCAGGTCCTTGATGGTGGCGCCGGTGGCGTACGGCGTCATCGTGGCCAGCTTCTCGACGTCCTCGTCGGTGAGGTCGTGCTCGACCTTGTCGAGATAGCCCCAGTAGGTGCGCTTCCGGCCGTCCTTGGACGGGTAGCCCACCTTGTAGATGCGGTCGATGCGGCCCGGGCGCAGGAGGGCCTCGTCGAGGGCTCCCGGCATGTTGGTGGCCATCATCACGAGGATGCGGTACTTGGGCGGCGGCTTCGGCCGCATGCCCAGCAGCCGCCGGCCGTGGCGGTTGAGGAAGCCCCGCGGCTTCTTCAGGCCGGAGAGCTCGGTGAGCAGGGCCTGGAGGGTGCCCATGCCGCCGCCGCCCATGCCCATTCCCATCATCACCCCGTCACGGGTGGGGCCGTCGTCGGTGCCCAGGCCGGCCGCCACCACGGCGTCGCGGGAGGCGGGCGACAGCCAGCGCAGGTGCTCGTCCCACGGCAGGGTCGAGCCGGTGGCCCCGGTCGCCCCGCCCAGCGGGCCGGGGGTGAGCGAGCCCCGGTTGCCCAAGGCGTCGGCCTCGTCGAAGAAGACGATGACGCCGCCGTAGCGCAGGGCCAGCTTGCGCAGCTTGCGGAAGAGCGACTTCACCTTGAGGATGCCGACGCCCATGAACATGTTGATGAAGGCGCCGGGGTCGACGAAGACGAACGGCTTGCCCGTCTCGCCGGCCACCGCCTCGGCCATCAGCGTCTTGCCGGTGCCCGGCGGGCCCCACAGCAGGATGCCGCCGGGGACGTAGCCGCCCTTCTCCTCGATCTTCTCGGGCTCCTCGAGGAAGAGCATGTTCTCGCGCACCTGCTCGAGGACGCCGTCCTGGCCCCAGACGTCGTCGAGGCGGGTCTCGATGTCGTCGGGGAAGTAGGTGTCCACGCCGCCCCGGGACAGGAACCAGAACAGCCCCAGGAACTGGAACATCACGAAGAAGAAGCCGAAGGCGAGCTGCAGGATGAACGGCAGGGCCGCCACCAGGCGGGCGGGCAGCTCGAAGAGGGCGGTGAGGGGCGAGACGTCGAAGATGGCGCCGAGGACGATGCTCAGCAGCACGAGCCCGCCGACGAGCTTCACCACCCGGGCGATGCGGTACCGGTTCCAGTCGTCGAAGCGGGCCATCCGGTCCTCGAAGCGCCCGAACACCCCGTGGGCCCAGAACCGGTGGTAGCCGGGCCAGGACTCGGCGAGGAGGAAGTGGGCCTGGCGGATGGCCTCGAGGCCGATGAGGGCCAGGACCCACCACTTCGCCTCCAGGGTCCGGTCCAGGGCCGCCTCGAAGGACAGGATGGGGTTGTCCGACATCTCGGCCCAGACGAAGAACCAGAACAGGGCGCCGAGCAGCAGCAGGAACTTGACCCGGTCCCAGAGGGCCATCGGCTTGCGGGTCGGGCGGTCGGCGTCGCGCACCCGCGAGAGGACGCCGGGCTCGGGCAGGCCCGGCTTGGGCTCGGGCGGGGCGGGCGGGGGCCCGGGCGGGGTCAGCGTCATCGGCTCAGCGCTCCTGGTCGATGGTCCACGAGTCGACGATCCCGTCGATCTCGTCGCGGTTGTCCTCGTAGCAGCGGGCCTCGCACTTGAGGAGGAGGCGGTAGATCTCGGTGGTCTGGGGGTCGACCAGGGCGGTCTGGTCCATGGTCACGAAGCCGCCGTCGTCCTGCTCGACGGTGAAGACGATGCGCTCGCCGCGCAGGCCGTCGCCGGTGGTGACGTCCTCGAGGCTGACGATCTCGACCCCGCCGTCGCTCTGCGAGGCCAGGGCCAGGGGGTCCTGCTCACCCCCGAGGGCCAGCGCCCGCAGGGCGGCGTAGTCCAACTGGTCGCGGGTGTCGAGGTCGGGCAGCGGCACGACGCTGGCCAGGCCGACGGGCTCGGTGGGTACCGGGGCCTCGAAGTTGGCGATGTCGGGGTCGGTCGAGCGGTCGAGGAGCCGCACCCACCCGTCGGCGGGCTCGTTGACCGCCTCGGGCATGCCGTCGTCGACCTGCTCGATCTCGACCACGTTCCACGACTCGGGCACGCGGAAGTAGAGGCCGGCGCCGTCGTTCTGCACGTACTCGTACCCGTCCCCACCGCAGCCGGCCGCGACCAGCCCGGTGAGGAGCAGGAGGGCGAGCCCCCGTCCCCGTGTGGCCATCGGGGACCAGTGTGCCCCAGGCGCGGCCCCGTCCGACAGGCGCCGGCCGGCCTCACCGCCCTCGGTCGGTCGGGGCGTCGTCGTCGCGGGCGTGGACGTAGGTCCAGCCGAAGCGGCCCTTGATGCAGAGGTGGCCGCTGGTGACGTCGTGGTCGGCGGGCGAGGTCACCTTCACGATGCGCTCGTCCTGCACGTGCAGCTCGAGGTTGCACCCCACGCCGCAGTACGAGCAGACCGTGGTGGTGACCGTCTGGTCCTCGGGCCGCCACTCGGCGGCCGCCCGCAGCTCGAACTCGGTGTGGAACTGCAGGGCGTTGGTGGGGCACACGCCGATGCAGTTGCCGCAGTAGACGCAGGCCGAGTCGGGCAGGGCCACGTCGAACTCGGTGGAGATGCGGGCGTCGAAGCCCCGCCCGGCCACGGCGATGGCGTAGGTGTGCTGGGCGTCGTCGCCGCAGGCCTCGACGCACTTGTAGCAGAGCACGCAGCGCTCGTAGTCCCGGATGTAGAGGCGGTCCTGGACCTTCACCGGCTCCTCGACGGTCGCCGCCGGGTGCTCGTCGGCGGCGAAGCGACCCGGGTCGGCCCCGTAGTGCTCTGCCCACCGGCCCAGGTCGTCGGCCTGGTCGAGGGTGACGGCCGAGCCCAGCAGCTCGAGCACGACCTTGCGGCTGTGACGGACCCGCTCGGAGTCGGTGTGGACGACCATGCCGTCCTCGGCGGGCCGGGAGCAGGCGGGCACCAGCGCCCGGAACCCCTCGACCTCGACCACGCAGACCCGACAGACGTTGACCGGGGTGAGGTTGGGGGCCCAGCACAGGGTGGGGGTGTCGACCCCCACCTCGCCGCAGGCCCCGAGCAGGGTGGTCCCGGCGTCGACCTCGACCTCGGTGCCGTCGACGGTGAGGCGCACGCGCTCGCTCATCGGCCCACCAGCCCGAGGTCGAGGGCCGAGCGCACGGCGGAGGCCGCCGTGTGGCCCAGGCCACAGATGGAGGCGTCAGCCATGGCCACGGCCAGCTCGTCGAGCAGGTCCCGCCGGACCGGGGTCAGGGTGCCGCGCTCGCGGAGGGCGACGACGGTCTCGTGGACCCGGACGGTGCCGATGCGGCAGGGCACGCACTGCCCGCAGGACTCGTGGCGGAAGAACTGGGCGATGCGCTCGACGACGTCGACCAGGTCGTCACCCGTGCCGAAGGCCATCACCACCCCCGAACCGAGCGTGACCCCGGCCGCCCGGGTGTGCTCCAGGGACAGGGGCAGGTCGAGGGCGTCGGGGCCGACGAAGGCCCCCGCCGCCCCACCGAGGAGGACGGCGGCCAGGTCGTCGGTGACCCCACCCGCCAGCTCCAGCACCTCGCCCAGGGTCGTGCCGAAGGGCGCCTCGTAGACGCCGGGCCGGGTCACCCGCCCCGACAGGCAGAAGAGCCGGGTCCCCGGTGAGCCCTCGGTGCCGACCGCCCGGTAGGCCTCGGGGCCGTCGAGGAGGATGGGCAGCACGTTGAGCAGCGTCTCGGGGTTGTTGATGGCTGTGGGCTCGCCGAAGAGGCCGTGGGTGGTCGGGAACGGCGGCTTGTTGCGGGGCTCGCCCCGGAAGCCCTCGATCGAGTTGAACAGGGCCGTCTCCTCGCCGCAGATGTAG
>CAYTJS010000085.1:0-12434 GCA_964438115.1 uncultured Iamiaceae bacterium | reverse complement strand
CGACCATGCCCAGGCCGCCGGCGTTGGGGGTGTGGCTGTCGGTGCCGATCATCATCCCGCCGGGGAAGGCGTACTGCTCGAGCACGACCTGGTGGATGATGCCCGAACCCGGCTTCCAGAAGCCGATGCCGTAGCGGGCCGAGACCGACTCGAGGAAGTCGTAGACCTCGGCGTTGCCGGTCTCGGCGGCGAGCAGGTCGGTCTTGGCGTCGACCCGGGCCTGGATCAGGTGGTCGCAGTGGACCGTGGCCGGGACCACGGCCTCGTCCAGGCCGGCGGTCATGAACTGGAGCAGGGCCATCTGGGCGGTGGCGTCCTGCATGGCGACGCGGTCGGGGCGCAGGTCGGCGTAGGACCGGCCCCGCTCCAGCTCCTGGCCCTCGGGGTCGTCGAGGTGGTTGATCAGCACCTTCTCGGCGAAGGTCAGCGGGCGGCCCAGGCGCTCACGGCCGGTTCGCACCCGGTCGGGGAGGCGGTCGTACACCCCCTGGATCAGCTCGATCGGCGTGCGGGCGGTGGCCGGCGTCTGGCCCATGGCGGTCCCTCCAGGGGGCTTGCGTCTCGTCACGAACAATACAAGTATAAGACAAGTGCGCCGCCACCGCTACCAGGAGATCGCCGACGCCCTGCGCCGCCGGATCGAGGCGGGGGAGCTGGCGGCCGGCGGCCTCCTGCCCAGTGAGGCGGAGCTGGTCGCACGCTACAAGGCCAGCCGGGTGACGGTCCGCCGGGCGCTGGAGGACCTGCGGGACGACGGCCTGGTCGCCTCCCGGCAGGGCTCGGGGTGGTACGTGGCCACCGAGCCGCTGGCCCAGCCCCTCGGCCGCCTGGGCACCATCGAGGACCAGCTCACCGCCTCGGGGCGGACCTCGACCCGCCGGATCCTCGACTTCGCCTTCGGGGCCGCCCCGCCCCACGTCGCCGAGCTGCTCGGGGTCGACGAGGTGCTGTCGGCCCGGCGCCTGAACCTGGCCGACGGCGAGCCCTTCGCCCTGGTCACCGTGTGGTGCCCGGCCGACCTGGCCTCGGGCCTGTCCCGGGACCAGGTGGCCGCCCATCCGTTCTACGAGTTGCTGGAGGTGACGTTGGGATCGGCCCGCCAGGTGATCCGGGGCGGGGTGGCGACCGCCGAGGAGGCCGAGCTCCTGGGGATCCTGCCCGGGGCACCGGTCCTGCGGGCCCAGCGGGTCACGAGCACCGTGGACGGCCGCCCGGTCCTGGCCAGCGAGCACACCTTCCCCGCCCACCGCACCGAGTTCGTGGTCGAGCTGTCCTCGGTCGAGCGCTCCGAGGCCCCGACCGGCCTGCGCCTCGTCGACTAGCCCGGGTCACCGTGGGTGGCGGCGCCCTCAGCCGGCGGTGGTGGGGGGTGCCGTGGTGTCGGCGGGGACCTCGGTGGTGACGGCGGGCTTGTCCTCGGGCTCGGGGGTGCGCTTCTCCCACTCGAAGAAAAGCTGCACGTAGATGATCTGGGCGACGAGGAGCACGGCGGCGGCGATCCCGGTCCAGAAGCCGATCGTCGCCTGCCGCCGGGCCTTCTCCTCCTCGGGGGCCCCGGTGAGGTCGGACCGGACCCGGCGGGCCAGGAGGATCGCCGTCGGGGCCAGGACGATCACCAGGATCGGGCCGAAGAGGGCGAACCACACGGCGGCCAGCCCCGCCAGCATGGCGTAGAGCGGCTTGCGATCGCGGCGGACCGGGGCGGGGCGGCCCTCCTCGGGGCCGGTCACCTCGTCGGGGGTGAGGGCCGCGCCCTCGTCGGTCGGCTCGCTCACCAGGTGCCCCAATGGGTGCGGCTGGCCCCGTCGACGCGGCGGGCGGGCTTGAAGTCGGTGCCCTTGGTGTAGGCGACCGGGATCAGCCCGACCTGGGTGACCGAGTCGAAGGGGATCCCCAGCAGTTCGGCCGCCTCCTGCTCCTGGGGCAGGTGCAGCGTCGTCCACACGGTGCCCAGGGCCCGCTCCCGGGCGGCCAGCATGAAGCTCCAGACGGCGGGCATGATCGACCCCCACAGGGAGGCCTGGAGGAACGACGGCGCGCCCTCGCCCATCCGCCCCTCCATGCAGGGGATCACCCACACCGGCACCTCGTGGAGGTGGCGGGCCAGGTAGGTGGCCGAGTCGATGACCGCCTCGAGGCGGTCGGTGCGGGGGTCGTTCTCGGGGTAGGGGGAGGCCCCGGCCCCGTCGCCGTAGAACATCTCGAAGTTCTGTCGGTACCGCTCGGCGATGGGCTTCTTCAGCTCGGGGTCGGTGACCACGACCCAGTGGTAGGCCTGGCTGTTCGAGCCGGTGGGGGCCTGGACGGCGATGTCGATGCACTCCTCGATGACCTCGCGTTCCACCGGGCGCTCGAGGTCGAGGCGCTTGCGGACGGCGCGGGTGGTGGTGAGGACCTCGTCGGCGGTCAGGTTCAGGTGCACGGCGGCAGCCTAGGCGCCACCCCCGGGGAACCTCAGGCGGTGGCGGGTCCGGCCAGGAGCCCGGCCGCCACCTCGAGGGCCCGGTCCACGCTGATGACGAAGCCGACGTTCTCGACCGCCGTGGTGCCGTTGCTCGTGGCCACCGCCGAGTTGACCCCGATGACCCGACCGAGGGCGTCGACCAGCGGGCCCCCCGAGTTGCCCGAGCTGATCGAGGCGTCGGTCTGCACGAGGCCGTCGAGGGTGCCGTACCCGGTCTCGATCGACCGGTCGAGACCCGAGACGATGCCCCGGGTGACGCTGAGGTCACCCTCGAGGGCCAGGGCGTTGCCCACGGCCACCACCTCGTCGCCGATCTGCACCTCGTCGTCGCGGCCGAAGGTGGCCGGGACCAGGCCGGCCGTGTCGGCCACCTCGAGCACGGCGATGTCGGCCGCCGGGTCGGCGGCCACGACCCGGGCCGGACGCGCCGTGTCGTCGTGGTCGAGGGTCACCGTCACCGTGGTCGCGCCCTCGACGACGTGGGCGTTGGTGAGCACGTGGCCCTGGTCGTCCATCACGATGCCGGTGCCCGCACCCTGGCCCTCGGACCAGTAGGGGCCCTGCTGGACCTGGATGGTCGTGTCCACCGACACCACCGAGCCGGCCAGCGAGGCCAGCACCCCGGCCACGTCCAGGCGCTCGCCGTCGAGGGTGAGGCTCGACCGGTCGAGGTCGGGCGCCGGGGCGGCCACCACCGGGGTGACCGCGGCCGGCGCCGTCGTCGTCGGCGCCGGCTCGTCATCGAGGCGGAGGGCCACCGACGCACCGACCCCGGCCGAGGCGACGGCGAGGGTGACTGCGGCCACCGCCGCCACCCTGCCGCGCCCCGGGCGGGTCCTGGCAACCGGCGGAGGCGCCGTCGGGGGGAGCAACGGCGCCGGGGAGGGAGGAAGCCGGGGTTGCCAGTCGGTGGTCATGGCCCCGATCCTGGGGGGCCATCCTCCGAACCGGATCGGCGCCGGCTGGGAGTTCGCTGGGAATCGCCGGCGCCGGTGATCAGGTCGGCTTGATGCGGGTCACGACGGCGCGCAGCTCGAGGGACATCCGCACCACGCCGGCCCGGGCGACCTCGGCCCGGTCGGCCCAGGCCCCGTCGAGGTCGGTCCCCACCGCGGCCTCGGCGAGCAGGTGGTCCATGGCGGCGACGGCCTCGTGCAGGGCGCCCGAGGTCGTGTCGGCGGGCCCCGGCTCGGCGGCGACGGCCCGGGCCGTGGTCGGGTCGCCATCCCGCACGGCCGCGGCCGCGGTGCCCAGGCGGCGGTAGCGGTCGGCGGCGACGTCCTCGCCGGGCAGCACGAAGGCGGCATGGGCGGTGCTGAGGGTGTCGAACACGTAGGCGTCGCCGATCCCCGCCTCGGGCCGGAACCACCACATCTGGTCCGGATGGTGCAAGCACAGCCAGATGTCGTTCACCGCCTGGTCCTGGTCCCGGTCGAGGAAGCTGGTGACCGGGAGGCCGTACCGCAGCTGGTGGCGGGGACGGTCCAGGGTGCGGCCGTCCATCAGGGTGAGCGGACGGGTGACCTGGTGCAGCGGCAGCCACAGGTTGACCAGGTACTGCGACGACGTGTGGTTGTGGCTGTCGGGGCTGTCGTGGCCGAAGACCTCGGTGGCGCCCCCGGGGAAGATCTGGCGCAGGGGGGTGCCCTGGACGTCCTGGTCGATGTGGACGTTGACGGCGCCCTGGTGGGCCGCCCCCTCGACCTCGACGCCGTCGGGCCCGGCCTGGCGCACGATGACCCCTTCGTCGGCCACGTGGTCGATGCGCAGTCGGGAGCCGTCGGCCAGGTCGAGGGTCGTGCCGGTCAGGTCCGAGCGCAGCCGCCGGGCCCGGTCGTCGTCGACGGTGCCGGCCTCGCGCACCTCGGCCAGCAGCGCGAGCAGGTCCGGGTCGTCGGGGAGGCGGACGGCCTCGAATCCGGCCGCCGCGAACCCCGGGGGGTCGTCGACGGCGTCGAGGTTGCGGATGGTGCAGTCGGCGAACACCACGCCGCCGTCATCGTAGGCCGTGGAGCGGGGGATGGTCGGTGAGCGCAGGAGGCCGGGCCGTTCCTCGTCGGCGACGACGGTGGCGGGGGAGGCGTAGCCGATGGGGGCGGTGACCTGGTCGGGGACGGGCGAGCCCATCGCCCCATTCTGACCGATCAACGACGGGGTGCGTGCGCCTCGGCGGTGGCCTTGAAGCCCTCGTTCTCCTGGGTGATGGCCTTGCGCAGGGCGGGGCGGAGCAGGCGGCCGAGCAGGGCGCTCAGCGGTCCGGTGACCTCCACCGCCAGCGTGTTGCGACACCCGCCGGCCTCCTCGGTCAACTCGTGGCTCCCGGCCATGGTCAGGCCCAGGGCACGGGTGTCCCACACGAAGGTGTGGGGGGCCTCCAGTCGGCGCACCGTCCACGTCCGGGTGGGTTGGCCGGGCTGGTCGACGCGGGCCTGCGAGCCCACGGCCAGGGGGCCGTCGTCGAGGCGCTCGACCGAGGTGATGGTCGGGGTCGACTCGGGCCAGTGCTCGACGTCGAGGGTCAGGTCCCACACGGCGGCCACGGGGGCGTCGATGAGCAGGGTGTGTTCGATGCGCATGCCGGGACTGTACCAACTGGTACATTCTCGTCCATGGGACGGTCGAGGGACGACCTGCTGGCCCGGGTGATGGACCACGTCGCCCGGACCGGCCTGAGCGACGTGAGCCTGCGGGAGCTGGCCGACGGCGTCGGGACCAGCCATCGCATGCTCCACTACCACTTCGGTGGGCGCGACGGCCTCGTGGCCGCCGTCGTCGAGGCGATGGAGGCCCGCCAGCGCGAGGACCTGGCCCGGTTGGCGGTGGGGGCGGCCGGCCCCGCCGACGTCGTCCGGGCCCAGTGGGCCGAGCTGTCCCAGCCGGAGATGGCCCCCTTCATCCGCCTGTTCTTCGAGGTGGTGGCGATGGCCCTGCACGGCCGGCCCGGCACCGAGGGTGTGCTGACCGGTCTCACCGATCCGTGGGTGGCGACGGGCGGCGAGGTGGGCCAGGACGTCGGCGCCGAGGTCGACCCCGACGAGGTGCGGCTCGGGGTGGCGGTCATGCGGGGCCTGCTGCTCGACGCCGTGGCCTCCGGCGACCCCGCCCCCGCCGGTGCCGCCTTGGAGCGCTTCCTCGCCCTCTGGGAGGCGGACCGTCGGCGGTCCTGACGGTCGACCCGCACTCAGGTGGGCGGGGCGACCAGCACCACGACGGCCAGGGCCAGCAGGGCGGTGTTACGGGCCAGGTCGCGCCAGGACACCGGGCGCACCCGCACCCCACCGAAGCACCGGCAGGCCGCCGTCGACCCCTGGGCGACCCGCACCGCCAGCAGGCCGGTGAAGGCCACGAGCAGGACGACGGCGACGGCCGCGCCGACCGCCGGGGCCGCGACCAACAGGACAGCGGCGAGCACCTCGGCGACGGGGATGGCGACGGCGAGCAGGGCCGGCGCCGGCACCCCCAGCGCCCGGAAGCCCTCGACGGTGGCCGGGCGGTCGGCCAGCTTGGCGCCGCCGGCGGCGGCGAAGGCCACGGCCAGGGCCACCGGGGCGACCCAGGCCACGGCGTGGTGGGGGCTCAGGCGGCCGAGACCCGGTGGGCCTCGACCCGCTGGTGACGCTCGGGGCGGTCCCAGGGCAGCACGTGCCAGAGCATCTCGGCGGCCTGGTCCCACACCTTCAGCAGCTCGGCGGCGCGCACCGAGCCGGTGAGCTCGAGGTGGCGTTCGACCAGCCACCGGACCTCGTCGATGTCGTCGGGCTCGGGGCGCAGGGCCTCGACCAGGTCGGTGTTGACCCGGGCCAGCACCCGCTCGGTGTCGGGGTCGAAGACGAAGGCCTGACCGCCGGTCATGCCCGCGCCGAGGTTGTGGCCGACCGGGCCCAGGACGACCACGGTGCCGCCGGTCATGTACTCGCAGCAGTGGTCGCCGGCGCCCTCGACCACGGCCAGGGCACCGGAGTTGCGCACGGCGAAGCGCTCGCCCACGGCCCCGGCGACGAAGAGCTCCCCGCCGGTGGCGCCGTAGAGGCAGGTGTTGCCCGCCAGGACGGGGTCGCCGGCGTCGTCGTCGGGCGGCACGATGACGATGCGCCCCCCGCCCATGCCCTTGCCGACGTAGTCGTTGGCCTCGCCCACGAGGGTGAACTCGGCGCCGTGGCCGAGGAAGGCCCCGAAGGACTGGCCGGCGGCGCCCTCGAAGCGCACCCGGGCCAGGCCCCGTGGGCGCAGGGCGCCGTATTCGAGGGCCACGGCGCCGGAGAGGGCGGTCCCCACCGAGCGGTCGGCGTTGGTGATCGGATAGGTCAGGTCGACCTCGTCGCCGTCCCACAGCGAGCGGAAGGCGTCGTCGCGCACCCGGTCGCCGAGCTCGGAACGGGGGTCGAGCATCGGGATGCGCGCCACGAAGTGGTGGGGCTCCTCGGTGTGCTCGGGGGCCTCGACCACGAAGCCGAGGTCCAGTGCGTCGGTGCGCTCCACCCCGGTGGTCCGCTGGCGGAGCAGGTCCACCCGGCCGATGACCTCCTCGAGGGTGCGAGCGCCCAGGCGGGCCAGGGCCCGGCGCACGTCCTCGGCCACGAACAGGAAGTAGGCGGCCACGCCCTCGGGCGTGCCGGTGAAGTTGGCCCGGAGGTGCGGACGCTGGGTGGCCACCCCCGGCTTGCAGGTGTCCTTGTGGCAGGCCCGCAGCATGATGCAGCCCTCGGCGATCATGGCCGAGGTGCCGAAGGAGAACTCGTCGGCACCGAGGAGGGCGGCCACGATGACCTGGCGACCGGTCTTGAAGCCGCCGTCCACCCGGACCCGCACCCGGCCCCGGAGACCGTTGTCGACCAGGGCCCGCTGGGTGTCGGCCAGGCCCAGTTCCCAGGGCATGCCCGCGTGCTTGATCGACGACAGGGGCGAGGCGCCGGTGCCGCCGTTGGCGCCGGAGATGTGGATGACGTCGGCCAGCGCCTTGGCGCAGCCGGCGGCGATGGTGCCCACCCCGTCCTCGGCCACCAGCTTCACCGACACCTGGGCGCCGTTGACCTGCTTCAGGTCGTAGATGAGCTGGGCCAGGTCCTCGATGGAGTAGATGTCGTGGTGCGGCGGGGGTGAGATCAGGCCGACCCCGGGCTGGGTGTGGCGCAGGCGGGCGATCTCCTCGGACACCTTGTGGCCGGGCAGCTGCCCGCCCTCGCCGGGCTTGGAGCCCTGGGCCATCTTGATCTGCAGCTCGTCGGCGTGGACGAGGTACTCCGGGGTGACCCCGAACCGGCCCGAGGCCAGCTGCTTGATGCGGGAGTTCTTGTCGTCCCGGCCCTGGCCCCGCGTGTAGTAGCGGTAGGGGTCCTCACCGCCCTCGCCGCAGTTGGACAGGGCGCCGAGCAGGTTCATGGCCTGGGCCAGCGTCTCGTGGGCCTCCTTGGAGAGGGCGCCGTGGGACATGGCCCCGGTCGAGAAGCGCAGGGCGATGGCGGTGGCGGGCTCGACCTCGTCGAGGGGCACCGGGGCGTCGGCCTCGACCAGCTCGAGCAGGTCGTGCAGCTCGGTGGGGGGTCGGTCGTCGACCAGCTCGCGGAAGCGGTCGTAGAGCTCCCAGGACTCGCCGGCGATGGCCCGCTGCAGGACGTGGGCGGCGGTCATGTCGGCCAGGGCGGGGTCCTCGGCGGGCTTCACCAGGGTGAGGTCGTTCAGGGCCTGGACGACGTCCTTGCTGTAAGCGTGGTACTCGCCCCGGGCCCGCACCCGGTAGTAGCCGGGGGAGGCCAGCTCGGCACTGGCGTGCAGGTCGAGGGCGTCCTGGCCGAGGTGGGCCCAGCCCACCCCACCCACGACCGAGGGCGTGCCTGGCAGGCAGCGCTCGACCACCTCGTCGGCCAGCCCGATGACCTCGAAGATCTGGGCGCCCCGGTAGCTGTCCAGGGTGGAGATGCCCATCTTCGACAGGACCTTCAGCACCCCGGCCTCGAGGGCCTTGCCCAGGTTGGCCTGGGCGGCGGGGGCGGTGGTGTCGTCGTCGCTGTTGTCGGCCCACTCGGCCAGGGTCTCGTAGGCCAGGCGGGGGCAGATGGCGTCGGCGCCGTAGCCCAGCAGGGTGGCGACGAAGTGGACGTCGCGGGCGTCGTCGGCCACCACGACGAGGCTCAGGTCGCTGCGGCGCTCCAGCTCGATCAGGCGGTGGTGCACCGCGCCGACGGCGAGCAGGGACGGGATCGGGGCCCGGTCGGGGCCCACCGCCTCGTGGGTGATCACCAGCAGCTGGGCCCCCCGCCCGAGGGCGTCGTCGACCTCGGCGACGAGGCGCTCCACGCCGAGGCGCAGGCCGTCGGGGCCGTCGGTGACGGGGAAGCTGGCGTCGAGGGTGGTCGCCTTGAACGGCGTGGTGCCGTCGAGGAGCAGGCGGACCCCGTCGGGGTAGAGCAGGAAGGACTCGAGGCGCAGGAGGCGGGTGGCGTCCTCGCGCTCGGTCAGGATCGGGGCCCGGGGGCCGAGCAGGGTCCGCAGCGACATGACCCGGTGCTCCCGCAGGGGGTCGATCGGCGGGTTGGTCACCTGGGCGAATCGCTGCTTCAGGTAGTGGTGCACCGGCCGGGGCCGGCCGGCCATCGGGGCGAGGGGCGAGTCGTCACCCATCGAGAACGTGGGCTCCTTGCCGTCGGCCCCCATGGGCCGCAGCACCATGGCCAGTTCCTCCTGGGTCCAGCCGTGGACGGCCTGGCGGGCCTCGACGTCGTCGCCGACCTGGGACACGGCCTCGCCGGGACCGAAGCCGAGGAAGCCGTCGTGGGCCCAGTGGGAGTAGGTGTTGGCCGCGGCCAGGCGGGTCTTCACCTCGTCGTTGAGGGCCACGCCCCGGGTGGGGTCCACGAAGAGCATCTGGCCCGGGCCCAGGCGGCCGCGTCGGACCCGGCCGTGCCCGCTGACGTCGACGGCGCCGACCTCCGAGGAGCAGACGACGAGACCGTCGTCGCAGATGGCGTAGCGCAGGGGCCGGAGGCCGTTGCGGTCCAGGGCGGCACCGACCCCGACGCCGTCGGTGAAGACCAGGCCGGCGGGGCCGTCCCAGGGCTCCATCAGGGCCGAGTGGTAGCGGTAGAAGCCCCGCACCTCGGGATCGAGGTCCACGGCGTGCTCCCAGGCCTCGGGCACGAGCATGGCCAGGGCGTGGCGGGGGTCCCGGCCCGCCCGCATGAGCAGCTCCAGGGCCTCGTCGAGCTGGCCCGAGTCGGACGTGTCGTCGGAGAGGACCGGGTGGTAGAGCGCCTCGGGGCCGAGGCCGGCTTCCTCGGTGCCCAGGACGGCGCGGGCCCGCATGCGGTTGTGGTTGCCCTGGATGGCGTTGATCTCACCGTTGTGGCACAGGGTGCGGAACGGCTGGGCCCGCTCCCAGGTCGGCAGCGTGTTGGTCGAGAAGCGCTGGTGGAAGATGGTGAAGGCGCCCTCGTAGGCGGGGTCGGCCAGGTCGAGGTAGAAGTCGGCGAGGTGGTCGGCGGCGGCCAGGCTCTTGTACACGACGGTCCGGTACGAGCAGGACACGACGTAGAGCCCCTCGATGCCCACCAGCCGGCGACGGATCCGGAAGGCCGTGACCTCGTCGGAGTAGGTGCCCTCCACCGGACGGGCGATGACGGCCTGGAGGATCTCGGGTCGGGTGACGGCGGCCATGTAGCCGAGCACCGAGTCGTCGGTCGGCGGCGTGCGCCACTCGACCACCGACACCCCCTCGGCGGCGGTGGCCTCCTCGACCAGGGTGCGGGCATCGGCACCCCGCACGAAGAGGGTGATGACCCCGTTGCCGTCACCGAAGAGCGCGGGCGGGATGGGGGTCAGGACGCCGCAGCCGTCCGAGCTCAGGCCGTCGGCGGCGGCGGCGCCGCGGTGCTTCACGCAGGCCAGCCCGTGCAGGGCGGCGGCCACGATGGCGCGTGAGGGCCGACCCTGGGCATCGGCCACGAAACCGATGCCACACGCGTCGAGCTCTCGCATTGGGAAGTCCTCCTGTTGTGGGCGGACGCGGCCGCCCGTGACGAACGTCGGGTGCCCGGGTCCCCGGGGCGCGAGAGTCGGCGTTGACAGGAGCGCGGCGCCGTTGCCATAGCCCGGGGAGGGCGAAGGAGCAGTCTACCGGGGACGGTCTGACCCGCCCATCTCGGTTTCGTTACCGAAGCCTGGCCCGAGGGAGCGCGGGACGGAGGGGCCTAGAGGTCGGGCCAGCGCCGCCGGCGTCGGTGCTGCTTCCTCGTGTCGCCCAGGGCCCAGGTCCGCCGCCAGGTGGGGGCGTCGGGGCCGGTGAGGGCAGGGGTGGACCCGGCGTGGGCCCGCTGGGTGGCCGACCACCAGTCGGTGGTGGCCTCGTCGGCCAGGGTGGCCACGGCCGCCTCGATGCGGGTGTTGAAGGCCTCGCTGCGCTCGCCCTCCTGCGGGCGCAGGGGGTGGCCGAAGGTGACCCGGGTCCGGGCGGGCCGGGGTCGGCTCATGCCCTTGCCCAGGATGCGGCCGGTGCCGGCCAGGTGGACGGGCACCACGGGCACGTCGCAGCGCAGCGAGAGGTAGGCGGCGCCCCCCCGGAAGGGCTGGCCCCAGCCGTCGGGGCTGCGCCCGCCCTCGGGGAAGATGAGGAAGCTCCAGCCGTCGTCGATCAGGGCGGCGGCCTGGTTGGCACCCCGGCGGCTGACCCGGGACCGCTCGATGGGGATGGCCCCGATGACCAGGGCCGAGAGGGCCGAGGTCACCGCGGTGCCGAAGAAGTAGTCGGCGGCGGCGCCCACGGCCATCCGGTGGCGCCAGGGCTCGGGGATGGCGGTCAGCATCAGCGGCGTGTCGAGGTGGCTGTGGTGGTTGGCCACGAAGACGGCGGGGCCGTCGAGGGTCGCCAGGCGGTCGAGGCCCTGCACCGTGGGGTCGGCCAGGACCTCGAGGGCGGGGCGGACCACGGTGGCCTGCAGCACCAGGCGGCCGGCCCGGGCCGGCCAGCGCCGGGCCCAGGCGGTGTCGTAGGCCGCCCCCTTGCGGGCGGGGCGGGCCGGTGGCTCGACCCCGCGGGGGATGGTCGGGGCGCGGTAGGGGAAGGGCAGCGACCGCAGCAGGCGGGTCGGCGCCACCCTGAGCTTCACGTCACGTCCGCCAGCAGGATCGGCGGGTTGTGCACGTGGGTGACGGTGGGGGCGGGGCCGACCACGTCGGTGGCCATCTCGAAGGCGTCCTGCAGCGTCGACGCCGGCTTGAAGCCCAGCCGGCGCACCGCCCGGACGTCGCCGCCCACGATGATGACGCCGCCCAGGTGCTTCAGGGCGTGGCTGCCCCAGTACCACATGTAGAAGGGGTGCACGCCGTGGTAGGCGTAGCTCGTCCGGTAGAGGTGGCGGTACCACTCGTCCTCGGCGAACTGCTTCTCGAAGCGGGCCTCGAGCTCGACGGGGTCGGTGGTCTCGGCCAGGACCTGCTCGAAGAAGTCGATGTAGCTCGGGTGGTGGACCGGGTGGAACTCCCAGGGCGTGGGGTGGGTCATGATCAGCACCCCGCCCTCCCGTACCAGCGGCCGCCCCCGGTACAGGTTGAAGAAGTACCCCAGGCCCAGGCACATCACGAGGATGGGGTTCATCACCGAGTTGACGTTGTAGGGGCAGATGTAGGGCAGGCCCATGGTCAACACGTCGGTCTGGCCCTCGACGGGCACGAGCTGCTGGGCGTGGACGTGCTGGGTGGTGACCTCGTGCACGGCGCCGATCTCGCCCGCCTGCACCGAGGTCATCGCGTAGGGGGCCTTCCAGGACTGGAACACCTTGCGCCGGGCGGCGGCGGGCATCTTGTCCAGCCCGGCCTTCAGGCCGAGGAAGGACGCCCGGTCGGCGAGGGACCACTCCCACTCCCGCTTCTGGAGCACCGACAGCGGCCGGTCCCCGCCGAAGGTGTCGTTGTTGACGGTGGTCTCGATCTGGAAGATCTTCACCCCGGCCTTGCGGATGACCTCGCCCATGCGCCAGTT
>CAYTJS010000084.1:0-12539 GCA_964438115.1 uncultured Iamiaceae bacterium | reverse complement strand
AGGACCACGTCACCGACGCCGGCGCCGCCATCGCCCTCAACCTGACGATCCTGGCCCTGACCTACCTGGTCACCAGCTACGGCGTGGTGCCCATGACCCGCTGGGCCCTGGGCCGCACCGCCGAGCAGGTGGGCAACGTGGCCGACCTCATGGTGCGGTCGCTGCCCCTGCTGCTGCTCTTCGCCACCGTGCTGTTCATCAACGCCGAGATCTGGCAGGTCGGGTCCGACTTCGAGGCCCCCTTCTTCCTCCTCAGTCTGGGGATGCTGTTCCTGGCGGGGACCGCCTTCCTGATCCTGCGCCAGGAACGGGAACTGGCCGCCGTGTCCACCTTCGCCACCTGGGACGAGGCCCGGGAGGCGGCCGGGAGCGCCCCCGTCGCCGAGGTCCCCGTCGACGAGCTGGCGGGGGTGCCCGACCCGCCCCCGCTCGACCGGCGGGAGCGGGTGAACCTGTCGATGGTGCTGGTGTTCGGCCAAGGGCTGCAGATCCTGCTCGTGGCCACCGCCATCGGGCTCTTCTACGTGCTGTTCGGCCTGGTGGCCATCCGCGAGGCGACCATGACGGCGTGGGTGGGCGACGGCCTCGACCCCATCGGCGCCCTCCAGCTGTTCGGCAACGAGGTGCTGCTCACCTGGGACCTGGTTCGGGTGGCCATCCTCATCGCCGCCCTGTCGGCCGTGCAGCTCACCTTCTCGTCGCTCACCGACCAGACCTACCGCGAGGAGTTCCTCGAGGGGATGCTGGCCGAGGTGCGCGAGGCCCTGGCGGCCCGGGCCATCTACGGCGCCGGGCTGGTCGATCCTCCTCCCGAGGGGTGAACCGCGGGCCGGCCAGGACCTTCGGCAAGCCGTGGGAGTACCGTCCGCGGTGATGCACCTCCGTCACCTGCTCCTCGTGTCCGCCCTCCTCGTCGGCGGGGTGGCCGCCCTGCCGGCCGCCGCCCAGGGGGAGGCCGGCGAGGGGGCGCCGACGTGTCCCGAGGGGTGGGTCATGCTGCGCGGTCGGATCTTCGACGACGCCACCGGCCTGCCGGTGACCACGGCGACCGGCGTCGAGTTCTCCCAGCCCGACGGCACGCCCATCGACGGCGGTGGGGCCGACGCCACGGGCCGGTGGTACCGCTGCTTCGACCAGACCGAGACGGCGGCGGTCAAGATCCGCTTCGTGCCCGACGAGTACCGCCCCGAGTGGTGGCAGGACGCCCCCAACGTCGGCACGGCGACGGTGGTCGACATCCCCGCCGCCCCCCACGACCCGATCGTGCTGAACGCCCGGGTCACGCCCCAGGGTCGGGTGCTGTCGGGCCGGGTGACCAACCTGGCCGGTCAGCCCCGCTTCGCCTCCGTCGGCATCTGGCGCAGGACGGCGCTCGGCTGGCGGCCCGTCGACGGCCTGGCGACGATCGGCAGGACGGGCATCTGGTCCTTCCGGGTGCCGACCTTCGGCCAGTACCGCATCAACGCCCTGGTCGACCACCACTGGGGTCGCTGGTACCGCAGCGTCCCCCGCTTCGTGGACGCCACCACGGTGACCGTCGGGCCGGCCACGACCTTCATCAGCGGCCTGAACATCAAGGTCCCGTACTGCCTCACCGGCCCGGCGTTCTGCATCCCGCCGGGCTTCAACCCCTAGCCCTCGGCGAGCCGCCGCAGGCTGGCGACGTCGAGCACGTCGACCCGGCCCCGGGTCGGCCGGCGCACCTCGGTCACCACGCCGCCGAGCAGGAACCGGTCGATCCTGTCGTGCCGTCGGCGCAGCTCGTCGAGGGCGACCACGGTCGTGCTCCGGGGGCGGGCGAGGGCACGGCGAGCTCGCCGACGTGGACCCCGGGGCCGATCACCCGCAGGGTGGCCACTTCGCCCACGGGGTCACCACCCGCACGGCGACGTGGCCGCGGGTGACGAGGTGGAACGAGGCACCCGGGTCGCCCTCGTGGAACAGCACCTCGTTGCGGGCGTAGCACCGCCGTCGGGCGGCGGCCAGCACGCCTGGCGCTGGTCCTCACCGAGCCCGGTCAGCAGCGCCCCGTCCATGCGCCAGTGTGGCGGGTGCCGCCGCCGGGAGGCGCGGTCGCCGCAACCCGGCCGATCCCGGGATGCCGACCCGGACCTGGCCCGCCGGGTGCGTCGGAGTGGCGGGACGAACAGGTGTTCGATACGGTCGGGACATGGGCTGGCGCAACCCTCCGATCACCTGGGCGGAGCTGGAGGGGCGCCTGTCCGACGAGTGGGCCACCCCCCTCGACCGCAGCTCCTTCCCCGGGGCCGACGGGGGTGACAGCCCGGCGTGGAGCCGCAAGCGGGACGGGTACGAGCCCCGCGACCTGGCCCCCCGGGCGGGGGCGACGCCGTACGCCGAACTGCACTGCCACTCGAACTTCAGCTTCCTCGACGGGGCGTCACACCCCGAGGAGCTGGTCGAGGAGGCCGTCCGCCTCGGCCTCCGGGCCCTGGCCCTGACCGACCACGACGGCTTCTACGGGGTGGTGCGCTTCGCCGAGGCGGCCCGGGCCTATGGGTTGCCCACGGTCTTCGGGGCCGAGCTGACCCTGGGCCTGACCCGTCCCCAGATGGGCGAGGCCGACCCCGAGGGCGACCACCTCCTCGTGCTGGCCCGCGACCCGACCGGCTACGCCCGGCTGGGGGCGGCCATCAGCCGGGCCCAGCTGGCGGGGGAGAAGGGGGCGCCCCGGGTGGCCCTGGCCGACCTGGCCGCCGACGACCGGGCCCGGGGCCACTGGCTGGCCCTGACCGGGTGCCGCAAGGGGGCGGTGCCCCGGGCCCTGGTCGCGGCAGGGCCGGCGGCCGCCCAGCGGGAGCTGGCCCGGCTGGTCGACGCCTTCGGCCGGGACCACGTGGCCGTCGAGCTGTGGGACCACGGGGACCCCCTCGACAGCGCCCGCAACGACGCCCTGGCCGAGCTGGCGGTACGGGCGGGGGTCGACGTGGTGGCCACCAACAACGTCCACTACGCCACCCCACCACGGCGCCGGCTGGCCACCGCCCTGGCCGCGGTGCGGGCCCGACGCTCCCTCGACGAGATCGACGGCTGGCTCCCGGCGGGGGCCGGGGCCCACCTGCGCTCGGGCGACGAGCAGGCCCGCCGCTTCGCCCGCTACCCGGGGGCGGTGGCGGCCGCCGCCGCCCTCGGTCGTGACTGCGCCTTCGACCTGCAGTTGGTGGCCCCGGCCCTGCCCCCGTTCCCCTGCCCGCCGGGCCACGACGAGATGTCGTACCTCCGCCTGCTCGCCGAGGCGGGCGCCACCGAGCGCTACGGCCCCCGCCCCACCGTTCTGGCCGGGGATTTCGGTGCCCCAGCACCGAAATCAAGGGCCAGAAGCAGGACGGCGTGGGAGCAGATCGACCACGAGCTGGCCCTGATCGAGCAGCTGGGGTTCCCGGGGTACTTCCTGGTGGTCTGGGACATCGTCCGCTTCTGCCGGGAGCGGGGGATCTACTGCCAGGGGCGGGGCTCGGCGGCCAACTCGGCGGTGTGCTTCGCCCTGGGGATCACCAATGCCGACGCCGTGCGCCTCGGCCTCCTCTTCGAGCGGTTCCTGTCCCCCGAGCGCGACGGGCCCCCCGACATCGACATCGACATCGAGAGCGACCGGCGCGAGGAGGCCATCCAGTACGTGTACGAGCGCCACGGGCGCGAGCACGCCGCCCAGGTGGCCAACGTCATCACCTACCGGGCCCGGTCGGCGGTGCGCGACATGGCCAAGGCGCTGGGCCACGCTCCCGGTCAGCAGGACGCCTGGTCCAAGCAGATCGACCGCTGGTCCCGGGTGGCCGACGGCACGGGCCAGCGGGGGCCCGACGGTGAGGTGGACCACGACATCCCCGCCGCCGTCCTGGACCTGGCCGCCGAGGTGGAGGACTTCCCCCGCCACCTGGGCATCCACTCCGGGGGCATGGTCATGTGCGACCGGCCGGTGGCTGAGGTGTGCCCGGTCGAGTGGGGGCGCATGGAGGGCCGCAGCGTCCTGCAGTGGGACAAGGACGACTGCGCCGCGGTGGGCCTGGTCAAGTTCGACCTGCTGGGGCTGGGGATGCTCTCGGCCCTGCGCTACTGCCTCGAGCTGGTGGCCGACCACGAGGGGGTGGTCCTCGACCTGGCCACCCTCCCGCACGAGGACCCCGAGGTCTACGACATGCTCTGCGCCGCCGACTCGGTCGGGGTGTTCCAGGTGGAGAGCCGGGCCCAGATGGCCACCCTGCCCCGCCTCCGGCCCCGCACCTTCTACGACCTGGTGGTCGAGGTGGCCCTCATCCGCCCCGGCCCCATCCAGGGCGGGTCGGTGCACCCCTACATCCGACGCCGCAACGGCCAGGAGCCGGTCACCTACCTGCACCCCCTGCTCGAGAACGCCCTGGCCAAGACGCTGGGGATCCCGCTCTTCCAGGAGCAGCTCATGCAGATGGCCATCGACGTGGCCGGGTTCACCGCCGCCGAGGCCGACGAGCTGCGGCAGGCCATGGGGTCCAAGCGCAGCGCCGCCCGCATGGAACGGCTCCGGGGGCGCTTCTTCGCCGGGATGGCCGAGCGGGGGATCGGCCCCGAAGTGGGCGAGCAGATCTGGCAGAAGCTGGCCGCCTTCGCCAACTTCGGCTTCCCTGAGAGCCACTCGGTGAGCTTCGCCTACCTGGTCTACGCCTCGGCCTGGCTGAAGCGGTACCACCCCGCCGCCTTCTGCGCCGCCCTGCTCAAGGCCCAGCCCATGGGCTTCTACTCGCCCCACTCCCTGGTCCAGGACGCCCGACGCCACGGGGTCGAGGTCCGCACCCCCGTCGTCAGCTCCTCGGCCGCCGAGGCCACCCTCGAGCCACCGGCCGACCCGGGGCGCCGGCCCGGGTCGGCCCCGGCCACCTGGGGCCACGGGGGCCCGGTGGTGCGGCTGGGGGTGGGGGCGGTGCGGGGGATCGGCGTGGACCTGGCCGAGGCCATCGCCGCCGGTCGCCCCTGGCGCGACCCCGAGGAGCTGGCCCGGCGCACCGGGGCCACCCTGCCCCAGCTCGAGGCCCTGGCCACGGCCGGGGCCTTCGGGTGCTTCGGCCTCGACCGGCGCTCGGCCCTGTGGGGGGCGGGGGCGGTGGCCCAGGGCGGGGCCGACCGCCTGGCCGGGGTGGTGACCGGGGTCGACGCTCCGACGTTGCCGGGCATGGAGCCCCGCGAGGAGGCCCTGGCCGATCTGTGGGCCACCGGGATCAGCCCCGAGGGGCACCCGACCCGCTTCGTGCGCGAGGAGCTGGGCCGCCGGGGGGTGGTGACCGCCGAGGCCCTGCGGGGGATGGCCGACGGGTCCCGGGTCCTGGTCGGCGGGGTGGTCACCCACCGCCAGCGACCGGCCACGGCCTCGGGGATCACCTTCCTCAACCTCGAGGACGAAACGGGCCTGGTGAACGTGGTGGTGTCCCGGGGGTGTTGGGCCCGCTACCGGGTCGTGGCCCGGGGGGCGCCGGCCCTGGTGGTGCGGGGGACCCTCGAACAGGTCGACGGCGTCACCAACGTGGTGGCCGACCGCCTCGAGCTCCTCCCGGTCGCCGCCGGCCCCAGCCGCGACTTCCGGTGAGGTTCAGTGCTCGTTCTTGCCGAGGTGGACGCCGAGGTAGACGGTGGTGCCGAAGAAGAGGCCGGCGACCACACCGGGGACGGGGGCGACCTCGGCGGCGACCTCGGGGTCGAGGCCGGCGGCCAGGGCCAAGCCGAACACCAGCAGGGTCATGAAGATGCCGCCGCCGATGAGGCCCCACAGGAAGGCCTTGCCAGCGGTGCGGTCGTCCATGGGCGCCTCGCCGTCCTCGTGGTGGTGGGCGGTGTCGGTGGGGACGGCAACGGTCGCGGTCATGACCCCAGGGGACCCGAAACCAGCCCCACCGGCCAGGGTCCAAGGTCCCGCCCGGGGGAGCCCCCCTCCCCGGTTCTGGTCGCGGAATCTCGGGTGTGAGCGTCGGATCCTGCTGCCAGAACGGTGGGGTGGGAGGGAGCAGGGGTCACCCGGGGGTGAGGGTGGTGTGCTCGGTGAGGTTGGCCAGGACGGTGCGGGCCTGGTCGAGTTCGGACTGGGTGGTGGGGTCCACGCCGTCGAACATGGTGGCCAGGTCACGGACCACCCGCACCGTGCGCACGTCGCCGCCGAGGTCGGCGGGCACGATCGCCCCCCAGGCCTGCCGGCTGGTGATCGTGAACGGGACGGCCTCCTCGGCCCCCGGCGCCTGCCACCGACCCTCCACCGTCAGCGTGACGGCCCGGTCCGAGGCCCCGGTGGCGGCCACCGCGGTGTGGGCCTCGCAGTAGTCGGGCTCGACCAGCTCGCCGTCACCCAGCACGACCGACGACGGGTCGACCAGGGCCTGGGTGACCGGCCCCACCGCCTCGGCGGCGTCGGGCCCGCCCGAGGCGTGGCCCGCCGCTGCCAGGTCGACCCCGAGCACCGAGCGCACCCGGTCGAGCAGCGAGTGGCCGTGCGGGCACTCGAGCAGGGTCGTCGACCAGGTGGCCAACGACCCGCCGGTCACGGTGACCACGGCCCCGGTGTCGGTGGCCACCGTCCACGAGCCGTCGTCGGCCACGGTCACGCCGTCGGTGGCCCACGCCAGCTCGTAGGTGACCGGGGCGGCGGCGTGACCGGGGGACAGGGTCAGGCCGGCCAGGCCGACGAGGGCGCCCAGGCACAGGACCTGGACACCTCGCCACGCCCACCAGCGCCGGGGGCGCCGGAACGTCCTCACGGCATCGCGGGCAGGCCGGCGGCCTCGGTCGGGGGCTCGCCGGCGAAGTCGCCCACGGCGGCGTCGGTCACGCCGTGGTAGCAGAAGGGCAGGTAGGGGAAGGTGTCGGTCAGGTAGTAGCGGTAGACGCCGTCGGCGTCGGTGCGGCCGTTGCACTCGTCGAGGTCGCCCGCGCCCCGCTGGTACTCCCAGGCCTCGAAGGCGGCGGTGCTCGACTCGTCCACCCGTACGTAGGAGGGGGACACGGACTCGGTGCTGGTGCAGCCGTCGTCGGTGCACTCGTAGGGGGCCACGATGGCGTAGCCGTCGTTGGCGTAGCCGTAGACCAGGCCGGGCTGGTCGGGGTCCTCGAAGAGGCAGCCATAGCGGGCGTGGTAGTGGTACATCCCGCCCGGCGCGGTGTGGCCGTTGCAGGCGTCCAGCAGACCGTCGCTCAGTGGGTCGCCGTATCCGTCCCGGGGGGCCTCGAAGGCGCCGAAGAGGGGGATCCCGTTCACGGCCACGCCGATGACGCCCAGGCCCATGGCCCCCGGGACCTCGGCCTCCTCGGGCTCGAGGGGCAGGTCCCAGGTCTGGTCCACGGCGGCCAGGTCATTGGGGGTGATGGCGACGAACTCGTAGTCGATCAGCCCGTTGCTGGCGACGAGGAGGCTGTCCTCGTCGCAGGTGGCGGTGAGCGCCACCGTGCCGTAGCCGTCGGCTTGGTCGACTCCGTCGAGGTCGGTGAGGAAGTCCCCGGCCGGGCAGGCGTCGGCCGCCGTCGTCGATGTCGGGGTCGACGTCGACGGGGCGGCCGTGGTGGTCGAGGACCGGTCGGCGGCGGTCTCGTCCCCGTCGTCACCGCACGCGGCGGCGAGCAGGGCGACGGCCATCAGGCACGGCAGCAGGCGCTTCATGGGGGTCACGCTCCCGCGGGTGGTCAAGGCCAACCTCCACGATGGACAAGAACCAGGTGAGAATCCGCTGGGGGGAGACCAACTACGCTGCGGTCGCTGGCCCGGGGGACGGACCGGGCGGAAAGGCGAGAGACACCCATGCGCACCCTCCGATGGTTTGCGGCCACCGCCCTGGCGGCCGCCGCCGCGGCCCTGGTCACCCCCGCCGCCGCGAGTCCGACAGCGGTCCCCTACCAATGCGTCGAGAACGGCACCGCGGTCGGGGCGCCGGCGATCGAGGCCACGATCGGCCTGGAGGTGACTACCTCGGCCGGTCCGGTCCGGGTGTTCCAGCCGGTGACGTGGACCCTCGATCTCGAGGAGCCGGACCTCCTGCCGCCACTCGCCATCGCACTCCACTACTTCCGGGTTCGGCTGCCCCTGCCCCCCGGGTTGTCCGCCGTGTCGGCGCGGGCAATCGCCACGCCGGGCGAGACGCCCAATCCGACGTTGTCGGCGGTCTCGGTCTCGGTCACCGCCGACGAGGTCATCCTGCAGCTGCCCGCCGCACCGGCGACGAACCGGCGGATCTTTGCGGGCACCGATGGCTTCTTGGGCTATCCGTACACCGAAGGCAGCTTCTTCGCCCCGAAGACGGCGCTGGTGCTGCCCCGTCTGGAGGTGACCGGCCACCCCTCGACACCGGCCGCGACCGTCGACTGGGAGGCGCCGGTCGTCGAGACGGCGGCGACGACCGTCTTGGGCAACCCCGACTACCGCTGTGCACCGACGGCGACGCCGACCTCGGTGATCGCCTCCACAGCGGTGGGCACGGCGGTGCAGACCTGTGACGGCAAGGCCGTGACCGTGCAACTCGGCTACAACACCCCGACGGCGGGCAACGACGTGATCCAGGGCACCGCCGCCAACGACACCGTGTCGGCCCTGGGGGGCAACGACCGATTCTGTGGACTCAACGGCAACGACACGTTCCGCGGGGGCAACGGCAACGACCGGGCCCGGGGCGGCAACGGCAACGACACGCTGCGGGGCGACGCCGGCACCGACAACCTCGCCGGCGAGGCCGGCAACGACACGTTGGTGGGCGGCCCCCAGCGCGACGTCTGTGCCGGCTCGACCGGCCGGGACACCGCCACCACCTGCGAGGTCCTCACCGGCATCCCCTGATCACCGCAGACATCGGGCCCGCGTCGAAGGTCGACGGACGCCGACCCGGCCGGGTGGGTCGGGGCCCGCTCCGGACGGTGACGAGGCGGTCGGCGAAGCGCCGGCACGAGTGTCTCAGGAGTCGGTGAGGGCCTCGGGGGGCTCGGTCGTGGCGAGGGCGGCGGCCAGCGCCTCGCGGGCGCGGGCGACGCGGCTGCGGATGGTGCCGATGGGACAACCCATTGCCTCGGCGGCCTCGACGTAGCGGAGGCCCAGGACCTGGGTCAGCACGAACGCGGTGCGCTGGTCGTCGTCGAGCCGGGCCAGCAGGTCGTCGAGGTCGACGACGCCGGACGCGTCGGGGCTGATCGCCTCGGGGGGCTGCTCGGTGCGGACGAAGAGGCGGCGTCGTCGGGTGCGACGGCGCACCTCGTCGATGGCGACGTGGCGGGCGATGCCCAGGAGCCACAGTCGCACCGGGCTGTCGCCCCGGTAGCGGTCCAGGGCCACCACCGCCCGGGCGTAGACCTCCTGGGTCAGGTCGTCGGCGGCCTCGGGGTCGACGAGGTGGGCACACAGGCGCCAGACGTCGGCCTGGGTGGCCCGGACGACGTCGGAGAGGGCGGCCCGGTCACCACCGGCAGCCCGGAGGGTCAGTTCGGTCAGGGCGTCGTCGCTCACTGCGCTCACGTCCCGGGCGCGGCCGGGAACCGAACGGCGTCGTCGTTCGACCGGTTGGACATGCGCTGCGCCCAGTCTCGAGAACTGCTCTCCGCCCGTCTCGACGGCGAGGTCACGGCCGATGAGTGTGCCGTGTTGGATCGGCATCTTGCCAGCTGTGCCGGCTGCCGGTCCGTCGAGGGCGATCTCGTCCGTCTGGCCCAGGCCACCCGGCTGCGCCCGGCCGACGCCGTTCCCGACCTGACCACGGCGATCATGGGCGCCGTCCCCCTGGCCGACGAGGCCCCCGACCCGCGCCGCCAGGCGGCCCGGTGGGGACTGGTCATCATCGCCGTCGCCCAGCTCGCCGTGACCCTCCCGGCGCTGCTCACGAGTGGCGACGGGGGCGACGGTCACCTCACCCGGGAGCTGGCCAGCTGGTCCATCGCCCTGGCGGTGGGCCTGCTCGTCGCCGCCTGGCAGCCGAGCCGGGCCCGGGGGATGCTCCCCATCGGCCTGGCCCTGGCCGCGGGCCTCACCCTCGTGGCGGTGGTCGACATCGCCAATGGCCAGGCCGCCGGGGCGGGCGAGTCGGTCCACGCCCTCGAGTTGGCCGGGGTGGGCCTCCTCTGGCTCCTCACCCGCCACGAGCCCGTGCCCGAAACGAGGGCGGCGCTCGCCCGCTGATGCGTCGCCCGGCCGCCGCGGCCCTCGCCGCCCTCCTCATCCTCCTGACCCTCGCCCTCGGTGCCGCCCCGGCGTCGGCCCACGCCGTGCTCGAGGCGTCGAGCCCCGGTGACGGCGCCCGCCTGGACGAGGCCCCCACCGACGTGCGCCTCGAGTTCAACGAACCGGTGTCGGCCGACCTGGGCGGCGTGCGGGTCTTCGCCGCCGACGGCGACCGGGTCGACGAGGGCGAGACCCGGGTCGACGGCGGGGTGGTGACCGTCGGCCTCGCCGACCTCGACGACGGCGCGTACGCCGTGACCTACCGGGTGGTGTCCGAGGACGGTCACCCCGTCCAGGGCGGCCTCGTGTTCTCGGTCGGCGACGCCACCGCCGACCCCGCCCTGCTGAGCCAGTTCTTCGACGAGGGAGCGAACCGCACCTGGGAGGTGGCCGCCGCCCTGGTGCGCTTCGTCGCCTACGCCGGGGTGCTGCTGGCCGCCGGCACGGCCTTCTTCCTCACGTTCGTCCACGACGGCGGTGCCGGCACCCCTCGGGTACGGCGCCTCTCCACCGGCGCCGCCGTCGTGGGCGCCATCGGCCTGATCGCCGCCCTGCCCCTCCAGGCCGCCCTGGCCACCGGCACCGGCCTGGGTGCCATCGCCGAGGACGGCGTCCTGTCGTCGGTGCTGGGTGACGGCGTGGGCTGGTCGATCGGCCTGGGCCTCATCGGGCTGGGCCTGCTCGTCGCCGGCCGGGGGCGCCGGGTCCCCGTCGTCGTCGGCCTCCTGCTCGGGGCCGGAGCCTTCGCGCTGGCCGGCCACACCCGCAGCAGCGACGTCGAGGCCCTGGCCGTGCTGGCCGCCGGTGTCCACGCCGTGGTGGCCGCCGTGTGGTGGGGCGGCCTGGTGGCCCTGGCCCTCGTGCTCCGCCCCCGACACGACGAGGCCGACCACACGTCATCGGCCGGGGTGGTCACCGGCTTCTCCCGGGCGGCCACGGTGTCGGTGCTCCTCGTCGGGGCCACCGGCCTGGTGCTCACCTGGTCGGAGGTCCGGGCCGTGCGGGCCCTGGGCGACACCGCCTACGGCTGGACCCTGCTGGCCAAGGTGGCGGTGGTCGGGGTGGTGGCCCTGATCGGGGCCCACAACCGGTTCCGGGTGGTGCCGGCCATCGAGCGGGCGTCGGGGGCGCGGGCCTGGTCGCTCCTGCGCCGCAGTGTCGCCGTCGAGGCCCTGGCCCTCGTGCTGGCCGTCGGCCTCACCGCCGTGCTCGTCAACGTCACCCCCGCCCGCACCGAGGCCGGCGTCGGTGGTCTCTTCTCGGAGACGGTGCCGCTCGTCGACAACGGCACGGGCGAGGAGATCGGCACCGTCAACGTGGTCGTCGACCCCAACCGGGCGGGCCGCAACACCATCCACTTCTACTTCTACGACCCGGACGGGCGGGCCGTGGACCTGGCCGAGGAGGTGACGGTCAGCCTGACCCTGCCCGCCAACGACCTCGGCCCGATCGTGCGGGAGCCGGTGCGGGCGGGCCCGGCGCACTTCCAGATCGACGGCGACGAGTTGGTGACCGGTGGCCGCTGGGACATCGCGGTCGACGCCCGCCTCTCCCGCTTCGAAGCCGCCACCGCCGAGGTCGAGGCCCTGGTCGGTGGCTGATCACCACCAACCCCCGGGAGGGAACCCATGAAGAAGGTCCTGTCCGCCCTCGGCGTCACCGCGGTGGCGCTGGTCGTGCTGGCCGGTCCGGCCGCCGCCCACGTCGAGCCCACGATCAGCGAGGCCCCCGCCGGGGGCTACGCCACCTTCGCCCTCGTCATCCCGCACGGGTGCGACGGCGCGCAGGGCGACACCGTGAAGGTCGAGGTCCAGATGCCCGAGGGGGTCGAGTCCGCCACGCCCGAGGCCATCGCCGGCTGGGAGGCAACCGTCGACACGGCCGGCCCGGTGGTGGTCACCTGGGAGGGCGGCCCGCTGCCCCACGACCAGTTCCAGGAGTTCGGCCTGTCCATCCAGATGCCCGACACGCCGGGCGAGACGGCGCGGTTCCCGACCGTCCAGACGTGTGCGAGCGGTGAGGAGCTGGCCTGGATCGAGGCCGACCACGACGCCGAGCGCCCGGCGCCGGCCATCGCCATCACGGAGTCGGAAGGGGAACACAGCCACGGCGCCGAGGCGACCGACGAGCACGTCAGCGACACGACGGCCGCCGACGAGCACGCCACCGAGACGGCGTCGGCCACCGACGACGGCAGTGACGACGGAAGCTCGAACACCCTTGCCGTCGTGGCCTTGATCGTCGGCCTGCTCGGTCTCGGTGCCGGCGGGTACGCCATCGTGAGCTCGCGTCGGGCAAGCTGAGGGGATGCACGCCGGGGCCGCCGCCCGTCGGGCGGTGGCCCTCGCGATCGCCGGGGTGGTCCTGTGGGCCA
>CAYTJS010000083.1:0-12547 GCA_964438115.1 uncultured Iamiaceae bacterium | reverse complement strand
CCCGTCGGGCGCCTGGGCCAGGTAGCGCACGTCGAGGTCGGTGACCACGACCGGGTCGGCGGTGAGGGTGGCGGCCCGCTCCTCGACGGCGACCTCGGCGAGGAGGGCGACCATGGCCCCCTGGAGCGTGCCCGCCGGGTTGCGCAGCTCGGGGGTGACCGTGACCCGGGTGTGGCCGGCGGCGGCGTCGAGCACCTCGATGCGGGCCGCGGCGGGCAGCGGCTCCTCCAGGCGGGACTGGCCCGAGAAGCCGGCCACGGCCACCTCGGGGGTGAAGAGCGGCTTGGGCGGGTCGCCCTCACGGCGGGGGACGGTGGCGAAGCCGACCGTGCTCCAGCCCAGGCGACCGCCGTCGGGGTCCCGGAAGTCGACCGTGCAGGTCACCGACCGTCGACCCTGGCGCACCACCTCGGTGGTGGCCACCACCGCGCCGGGGGCGGGGACGGCGGCCATCCGCACCGAGAGGTCGGTGGTGAGGGTCCACACGTCGGGGTCGGTGTCGACGGTGATGCCGGCGAGGGCGTCGGCCAGGTAGGCCAGGGCCGAGGCCCGCACCACGCCCGCCCGGCACAGCTCGGGCTGGGTGAGCAGGGTCAGTTCGAGGTCGCCGTCGACGAGGCGGGCCGACAGCCCGAATCGCCCGGGCACGGACTGCTCGAAGCCCCCCACGTCGGTCACCGGGCGAGGCTGGCCGTGGCGTCGGCCGGGGCGCAAATCCACGGGGTCGACCCGCCTGCCCGTTCCGCGCCGGGTGACAGACTGCGCGGATGCCGCATCCCCGCCGCTTCCGCTTCGCCGTCCAGCTCGATGAGCCGTTCCCTGGCCGGACCTGGGCCGACACCGCCCAGGAGGTCGAGCAGCTCGGCTACTCGACGATCTTCCTGCCCGACCACCTCGACGAGGGCCACGGGCCCATCGCCGTGATGGCGGCCTGCGCAGCGGTGACCTCGGTCATCAACGTCGGCGTGCTGGTCTTCGACTGCGACTTCCGTCACCCCGCGTTCCTGGCCAAGGAACTGGCCACCATCGACCACATCGCCGAGGGGCGGCTGGAGGCCGGCATCGGCGCCGGCTGGAAGACCACCGACTACGAACGGTCGGGCCTCGCCATGGACCGTCCCGGGGTTCGGGTGTCCCGGATGATGGAGCACGCCGCCGTCCTGCGGGGGCTGTGGTCCGACGGCCCGTTCAGCTTCGCGGGCGAGCACTACACGATCACCGAGCTGGAGGGTCTGCCCGCGCCCTACACCCCGGGCGGGCCCAAGCTCCTGGTCGGCGGTGGGGCCCCGCGGCTGCTGCGGTGGGCGGGGGCCAACGCCGACATCGTGGGCGTCAACGCCTCCATCCACTCCGGCGAGATCGACCAGGCCGCCGCCGAGGACGCCCTGTCCGAGCGCATCGACGAGAAGGTGGGCTGGCTGAAGAAGGGCGCCGGCGACCGCTTCGACGACATCGAGCTCAACGCCTGGCTGGCCGCCGCCGAGCTGACCGACGACCCGGCGGTGACCGAGATGGTGGCCGCCTTCTTCGGGACCGAGCCCGCCGCCCTGCGCTCGTCGCCCCTCGCCCTGATCGGCACGCCCGACCAGGTGGCCGAGATGCTCGAGGAGCGCCGGTCCCGCTGGGGGTACTCGTACCACTGCCTGCCGGGTGACAAGGCGGTCGCCTTCGCCCCGATCGTGGCCGAGCTGACCGGGCGCTGACCCGCCGTGTTCCTGCTCCGCTTCGACCTGCGGGCGCCCGGGCCCACCCCGCTGGCCGACCTCTACGACGCCGCCCTCGAGATGGCGGTGTGGGGGGAGGAGCACGGGTGCCTGGCGGTGATCCTCTCCCAGCACCACGGGTCCGACGACGGCTACCTGCCCTCACCGGTCGTGCTGGCGGGGGCCATCGCCGCCCGGACCACGACGGTGCCGGTCAACATCGCCGCCCTCCTGCTCCTTCTTTACGACCCCGTGAAGCTGGCCGAGGACCTGGCCGTGCTCGATCACCTGAGCCGGGGCCGGGTGTCGGCGGTGATCGGGTTGGGCTACCGGCCCGAGGAGTACGCCATGTTCGGCATCGACCCGGCCGAGCGGGGGGCCGAGATGGAGGAGCGCCTCGGCGTGCTCCAGGCCCTGCTGGCCGGCGACACCGTGACCTGGCGGGGGCGGACGGTGGCGATCCGGCCGCGCCCGCTGACCCCTGCCGGGCCCCACCTGTCCTACGGCGGGGGATCGCCCGCCGCCGCCCGGCGGGCGGCCCGCTTCGGGCTGGACTTCCTCGGCGAGGCCGAGCGGCCCGAGTTGGCCGAGGTCTACCGGGCCGAGGCCGAGCGGGTGGGCCGGGCGCCGGGCAGCTGCACCATCCCCGCCGGTGCACCGAACTCGGTCTTCGTGGCCGAGGACCTCGACGAGGCCTGGGCCACCATCGGCCCTCATCTCCTCCACGACGCCCGCCAGTACGCGGCGTGGATGGGAGAGGGCCACGAGGCCGCCACCCGGTCGTCGGCCACCACCGTCGACGAGCTGCGGGCCGAGGAGGGCAACTACCGCATCGTCACCCCCGAGGGCGCCGTCGCCCTCGTCCACCAGCACGGCTACCTGGGCCTGCAACCTCTCTGCGGTGGCCTGGCCCCCGAGCGGGCCTGGCCCAGCCTCCACCTCGTCGCGACGCAGGTCCTGCCCAACCTCTGACCCCGCGCCCCCGCTTCTGGCCCTGGATTTCGGTGCCCTGGCACCGAAATCACCGGCCAGAACCCGCTCTACAGCTTGCTGTGCAGGAACTCGACGGCGGGGGTGGCGTCGGGGAACGAGCCGGTGAGGCCGGCCGACACGTAGCCGGCGTCGGTGATCATGGTGATGCCGGTGATGCCGGCGGCGGCGTCGCTGCCCAGGAACACCAGCGGGTAGGCCTGCTCCTCGGGGGTCGACGTCGAGATGCCGGCGGCCTCGCGGTAGTCGGCGCCGAAGCCCAGCCACATCTCGGCGTTGGCCTGGGCCAGGGGCGTGTCGGTGGGGCCGGGGAGGATGGCGTTGATGCGGATGCCCTGCTGGAGGAACGGGAAGGCCTGGCTGGCCACGTAGGCGTTCACCGCCTGCTTGGTGAACAGGTAGTGGGCCTTGCCGTTGTCGACGCACCACTGGGCGGCGGCGTCGAAGTCGGTGATGGCGAGGAAGTCCTTCAGCTCGTCGAGGTTGGCCTGCCATCCCAGGCCGGCGGCCGAGGAGATCATGCCGATGGAGCCGCCCCGGCCGATCAGGCCGTCGCCGACGAGGCGGTCGATCATCGCCCGGTGCCCCACGAAGTTGATGCGCTCGATCCCGGGGGTGCCGTCGGCCACGCCCGCGCACGAGAAGAGGGCGTCGACCGGCCCGCCGCACTCGTCGAGGGCGGCGTGGATCGAGTCCAGGTCGGACAGGTCGAGGTGGATGGCGGTCACGCCGTCGAGGGTCACCGGGGCCCGGTCCATGACCACGACCTCGGCGCCTGCGTCCTGCACCAGGGCGGCGACGGCGGCCCCCATGCCGGTGGCCCCGCCGACCACCAGGGCCCGCTTGCCGTCGTACCGGAACGCATCGAAGAGGCTCATGCCCGCGGACACTACCCACCCGTCACGAGGCCCCTGACGCCCGTGTCATCCTGGTCCGCCGTGGGGGACGGCCCCCGCGCGAGGAGGTGGACCGTGTCCTGGGACTTCGAGACCGACCCCGACTACCAGGCCAAGCTGGACTGGGCCGACGAGTTCGTACGCGAGGAGGTCGAGCCCCTCGACCTGGTGTGGCCCCACCAGGCGTTCCACACCCCCGGGCCGGCCCGGCGGGCGGTCCTCGACCCGCTGAAGGCGGCCGTGCGCGAGCAGGGCCTGTGGGCCACCCACCTCACCCCCGAGCTGGGCGGCCAGGGGCACGGCCAGGTCCAGCTCTGCCTCCTGAACGAGATCCTGGGGCGCTCCCAGTGGGCGCCGGTGATCTTCGGCTGCCAGGCCCCCGACACCGGCAACGCCGAGATCATCTCCCACTACGGGACCCCCGAGCAGAAGGAGCGCTACCTGAAGCCGCTGCTCGAGGGTGAGCTGTTCTCCTGCTACTCGATGACCGAGCCGGAGGGGGGCTCGGACCCGACCACCTTCCGCACCCGGGCCACCCGCGACGGCGACGAGTGGGTGATCGACGGCTGGAAGTTCTTCTCGTCCAACGCCCGCACGGCGTCGTTCCTCATCGTCATGGCGGTCACCGACCCCGACGTGTCGGCCTACCAGGGCATGTCGATGTTCCTGGTGCCGACCGACACCCCGGGCATCGAGATCGTGCGTGACATCGGCCTCGGGGGCGAGCCCTTGGGCGAGGGGAGCCACGCCCTCGTCCACTACGACGGCGTGCGGGTCCCCGCCGACGCCCTCCTCGGCGGGGAGGGCCAGGCCTTCGCCATCGCCCAGACCCGCCTCGGCGGCGGCCGCATCCACCACGCCATGCGCACCATCGGCATGGCCACCAAGGCCCTCGACATGATGTGCGAGCGGGCCCTCAGCCGCGAGACCGCCGGCGGCCTGCTGGCCGAGAAGCAGTTCGTCCAGGGCTACATCGCCGACTCCTACGCCCAGCTCCTGCAGTTCCGCCTGTTGACCCTGCACACGGCCTGGAAGATCGACCGGTACAACGACTACCGGAAGGTGCGCAAGGACATCGCCGCCGTGAAGGTGGTCATGCCCCAGGTGCTGCACGACATCGTGCAGCGCTCGATCCAGGTCCACGGCGCCCTCGGGGTCAGCAACGAGCTGCCCCTGCAGGGGATGGCACTGGCCGCCAACGTGATGGGCCTGGCCGACGGCCCCACCGAGGTCCACAAGATGACCGTCGCCCGCCAGGTCCTGCGCGAGCACCGGCCGGCGGAGGGCCTGTGGCCCAGCGAGCACCTCCCGGCCAAGCTGGCGGCGGCCCGAGCCAAGCTGGCCGACGCCCTCGAGGCCGGGGCGTGATCGACACCGACCGCCTGGCCGCCTGGCTCGACGAGCGGGGCCTGCCCGGTGGCGGCGAGCCGCTCAGCGTCGGCTTCGTGTCCGGCGGGAGCCAGAACGAGATCTACGAGGTGCGCCGCGGCGACCTCCACGCCGCCCTCCGCATCCCGCCCCCGTCGGCCCCCGAGGCCCGCGACGCCGGGATCCTGCGGGAGTGGCGCATCATCGAGGCCCTCGAGGGCAGCGACGTCCCCCACACCCCGGCCGTGGCCGCCTGCGAGGACCCGGCCGTGCTGGGGCGGGCGTTCTACCTGATGGGCTTCGTCGACGGCTGGTCGCCGATGAACACCGACGGCTGGCCCGCCCCCTTCGACACCGACCTCGACGCCCGGCGGGGTCTGGCCATCCAGCTGGTCGAGGGTGCCGCCCTGATGGCCAACGTGGACTGGCGGGCCCGGGGCCTGGGCGACCTCGGTCGCCCCGAGGGCTTCCACGAGCGCCAGGTCGACCGGTGGACCGCTTTCCTCGACCGGGTCAAGGGCCGGGAGTTGCCCGGCTTCGACGAGGCCGCCACCTGGCTGCGGACCCACCGCCCCCTCGACTACGTGCCTGGGCTCATGCACGGGGACTACCAGTTCGCCAACGTGATGTTCCGGCCCGGGGCCCCGGCCGCCCTGGCCGCCGTCGTGGACTGGGAGATGGGCACCGTCGGCGACCCCAAGCTGGACCTGGCCTGGGTGGTCCACAGCTGGCCCGAGGACACCAGCGGCGGGGACGGGGCGGTGGCCTCCTACGTCGACCTCACCGGCATGCCGTCCCGGTCGGAGCTGCTGGCCCACTACACCGAGGTGTCGGGCCGCCAGGTCGACGACATCGACTACTACTGCGTGCTGGCCAAGTGGAAGCTGGCCGTGGTCCTCGAGGCCGGCTTCCAGCGGGCGGGCGACGACCCCAAGCTCAACGCCTTCGGCCCCATCGTCCTCGACCTCATGGCCGCCGCCGCCGACCTCGCCGCCACCACCGACTACCAGGGCTGAGCAATCCGAGCTCGAGGCGTCAGCCCCCCGAATCGGGGGGCTGGTGCCTCGACCTGTTACCGGACGCGGGGCTTGGGGCGTTGGCCGGAGGCGAAGGCGGCCTGGCCGGCCTCGAGGGCGTCGGTGGAGGTGCCGAGCTGGAGGAACACGTTGCCCAGCTCGGTGGCCTGGGCCACGGTCAGGTCCTTGGCCGCCCACAGTGTGCGCAGGGTCGCCTGCACGGCGTGCGGGGGGTGCGAGGCGAAGGTCGCGGCCAGGGCCTGGGCGGTGGCGAGCAACTCGTCGGCGGGCGTGACCTCGCTCACCAGCCCGAGGCGCTGGGCGGTGGCGGCCCCGATCCGCTCGTCGTTGCCGGCCAGGGCCATCCGCAGCACGTCACCGAAGGGCATGCGCCGCAGGAGCAGGATGGGCTCGAAGGCGGCGACCATCCCGTAGGTCACGTGGGGGTCGAAGAAGGTGGCGTGCTCGGCGGCGAGGATCACGTCGGCCTCGCCCAGCAGGTAGAAGGCGCCCCCGCAGGCCATGCCGTTGACCGCGGCGATCACCGGCTTCCAGACCTCCTGGCTCTTGGGGCCGATGGCCTTGCCGGGGTCGTCGTAGGTCAGCGGGTCGAACTCGAAGGCCTCGATGCTGGTGCGGTCGATGCCGGTGCAGAACGCCTTCTCACCGGCCCCGGTGAGGACGATGGCCCGCACCTCGGGGGCGGCCCGCAGGGCCTGCCAGGTCCGGGTCAGCTCGGCGACCATCGTCGGGTTGAAGCTGTTGTGGACGTCGGGCCGGTCGAGCGTGAGGGTGGCGACGCCGTCGGCGACCTCGAGGCGGAGGGTGGTGAGATCGAGGTCGGTGAGCGGCTCGGGGGGCGTCATGGGCCCGAATCTAGGCAGCGGACCCCGCGAGTAGGGTCCCCCGACGTTCCGACGACCGGCGAGGGGGGACCCCGGTGCAGGACTTCGAGACGCTGCGCTACGAGGAGCGCGACGGGGTGGCGATCGTGACCCTCGACCGTCCCGAGGTGCACAACGCCTTCAACCGGGCCATGCAGCAGGACCTGAAGGCGCTGTGGCGGGCCCTGCGCGAACACGACGACGTGCGGGCCGTGGTGCTCACCGGCGCCGGCGAGAAGGCGTTCTGCACCGGCATCGACCGGGCCGAGGGGATCGAGGCCTACCTGGCCGAGGACGACGCCCCCCGCAGCGCCGGCCGGGTGTCGACCCCCTTCATGTTCGACGACCCGGGCGAGAACCTCTGCCCGAAGGCCAACGACCTGTGGAAGCCCGTGATCGCCGCCGTCAACGGCATGGCCTGTGGCGGGGCGCTCTACCTGTTGGGCGAGGTCGACATCATCATCGCCGCCGAGCACGCCACCTTCTTCGACCCCCACGTGACCTACGGGATGGTGGCGGGCTTCGAGTCGGTGCACCTGCTCCAGAAGCTGCCGCTGGGCGAGACCCTGCGGGTCGCCCTGCTCGGGGCCCGCGAGCGGATGAGCGCCGAGCGGGCCCACCAGCTCGGGCTGGTGTCGGAGGTGGTGCCCGCCGACGAGTTGCTCGAGCGGGCCCTGTGGGTGGCCACGGCCATCGCCGAGGCCCCGGTCCTGGCGGTGCAGGGGACGCTCAAGGCGGTGTGGATGGCCCACGAGGTGGCCCGGCGCCAGGCCCTCGACCAGGTCTCGACCTGGGTCTCGCTGGGCACGGACCGGGACAACATCGCCGCCGGCCAGGCCGCCTTCAAGGGGCCGCGTCCCACCGACTGGCGCCTCCGGTGACCCGGCGATGACCTACAACCAGATGGTTGTAGGTATGACGGGGACGACGGCGGCGACCGGGGCGGACGGGGACGACCTCCACTTCCGGGCCCTGGCCGACGCCACCCGCCGGGACATCCTCGGCGTGGTGCTCCAGGAGGAGCAGTCGGTGTCGGGCCTGGCCCGGCGCTACCCCATGAGCTTCGCCGCCGTGCAGAAGCACGTCGCCCCCCTCGAGCGGGCCGGCCTGGTGTCCAAGCGGCGCCACGGTCGGGAGCAGCTCGTGCGGGGGGAGCCTGCCGCCGTCCTCCGGGCCCGCCACCTCCTCGACCAGCTCGAGGCGCTCTGGCGGGGACGGATCGACCGCATCGGCGACCTGCTCGCCGAGGCCGCCACCGACGAGGAGCACCGACCGTGACCGTGACCGACGTGCGCCAGGACCCCGAGGCCCTGGCCCTGACGCTGACCTCGACCTTCGCCGCCACCCCCGACCGGGTGTGGCAGGTGTGGGCCGACCCCCGGCTGCTCGAGCGGTGGTGGGGGCCGCCGTTGTACCCGGCGACCTTCGTCGAGCACGACCTGACGCCGGGCGCCCGGGTCACCTACTTCATGACCAGCCCCGAGGACGAGCGCTACTGGGGCTACTGGGACGTCGAGGCCGTCGAGACGGGGCGTCGCATCGAGGTGACCGACGGCTTCGCCCTCGACGGTGGCGTGCCCAACCCCGACCTGCCCACCTCCCGCATGATCGTCACGCTCGAGGAGGGCCCCGAGGGGGGCACGGTGATGACCATCCGGTCGCAGTTCGCCACGGCCGAGGCCATGGCCGCCACGCTGGAGATGGGCGCCGAGGAGGGCATGACCCTGGCCCTGAACCAGATCGACGACCTGCTCACCGAGGTGCCGCCGCCACCGGACTGACGGGTGCGACGGCGGTACTACCGTCGCCGCCATGACCGACGCCGCCGAGCGGGCCGAGGCCAACGACTACGACCTCTTCGAGCCGTCGTTCCTGGTCGACCCCTACCCGCACCTGGCCGAGCTCCGCGAGCACTGCCCCGTGGCCCACTCCCGCCGCCTCGGCGGGTCGTGGATGCCCACCCGGTACGAGGACGTGGTCGCCACGGCCCGGGACCACGAGCACTTCAGCTCGCGGTCGGCGGCCATCGCCCCGCCCGCCGCCTCTCAGCAGGCGCTCCTCCCGTCGGGTCTGCCGCCCATCGAGGCCGACCCGCCCCGGCACACCGCCAGCCGTCGCATGATCCTGCCCTGGTTCTCGAACGCCAAGGTGGCCGGCTACGAGGCCTTCACCCGGGACACCTGCCGCCGGTTGCTCGCCGCCCTCGACGGCCGCGAGCGGGTCGACGCCGCCCAGGAGTACGCCCGTCAGATCCCGGTTCGCGTCATCGGCGAGATGCTGGGCATCCCCGAGGCGATGGCCGACACCTTCACCGGCTGGGTGGCCGACGCCCTCAGCTCGCCGCCCGGCGACCCCCGTCGGGACCCGGCCATCGAGGCCATGATCGGCTACTTCATCGGGGTCATCGACGAGCGGCGGGACGGGGACGGCGACGACCTGATCAGCGAGGTCCTGGCCGGCACCGGCGAGGGGATGGACGCCCTCGTGACCCCCGAGGAGGCCCTGGGCATGGTGGCCCTCCTGCTGGTGGCCGGGGTCGACACCACCTGGTCGGCCATCGGCGCCTCGATCTGGCACCTGGCCACCCACCCCGACGACCGGCGGCGCCTGCTCGAGGACCCCGGGATCTGGCCGACGGCCATCGAGGAGCTCTTGCGCTTCTACTCCCCGGTGACCATGGCCCGCCTGGCGGGGGAGGGGGCCGAGATCGCCGGCTGTCCCATCCCGGAGGGTGACCGGGTGCTCCTGCACTTCGGGGCCGCCAACCACGACCCCACCGCCTTCCCCGACGCCGACCGGGTGGTCCTCGACCGCGACGTCAACCGCCACGTGGCCTTCGGTGCCGGTATCCACCGGTGCGCCGGGTCCAACCTGGCCCGGATGGAGCTGCGGGTGGCCCTGGAGGAGTGGCTGGCCGTGTTCCCCGAGTTCGCGCTGACGCCGGGCGCCGAGGTGACCTGGAGCGGCGGCCAGGTCCGGGGACCCCGCACCGTCCCCCTGACGATCGGCTGAACCGGTGGGGGAGGTCCTGGTCATCGGGGGCACGGGGCCGACGGGTGGCCCCCTCGTCACCCGGCTCCACGCCGCCGGCCACCGGGTCACCCTCCTCAACCGTGGCCTGCACCCCGACCCGTCGACGCCGGCGGGGGTCGCCACGATCGTGGCCGACCCCTTCGACGAGGCCTCGTTGGCCGCGGCCCTGGAGGGACGGACCTGGGACGTGGTGGTGGCCATGTACGGGCGCCTGCGCCGCATCGCCCCGCTCACCGTCGGGCGCTGCGGCCACTTCGTCTCGGTGGGCGGGGTGCCCGCCTACCGGGGGTGGACCGACGCCTGGCAGTTCGACCCGCCGGGCCTGCCGGTGCCGGTGGCCGAGGACGCCGACCTCGTCGAGGACCCGGCGATCGACGAGAAGGGCCACCGGATCGTGCGCACCGAGCGGGCGGTGTTCGCCACCCACCCCGGTGCCGTCCACTTCCGCTATCCGTACGTCTACGGGCCCCGCCAGCTCGTGCCCCGTGAGTGGTCGATCGTGCGGCGCATCCTCGACGGCCGCCGCCGCATCGTGGTGGCCGACGACGGGCTCACCCTCCACCACCACGGCTACACCGAGAACATCGCCGCCGCCGTGGCCCTGGCCGTGACCCACCCCGAGCGGGTCGCCGGCTCGGTGCTCAACGTGGCCGACGAGGAGGTGCTGAGCATCCGGCAGGTGATCGAGCTGTGCGCCACCGCCCTCGGTGCCGACCTCGAGGTGGTGTCGATGCCCCACGACCTGGCCGTGCCCGCCTGGCCGCTGCTCGCCCAGCCCTCGACCACCCACCGGGTGCTCGACCTGACCCGCCTGCACACCATGCTCGGCCACCGCGACGTGGTGCCCGCCCGGGTGGCGGTGGGCGACACGGCCCGCTGGCTGGCCGACCGCCGCCCCGAGCCGGGTGGGCCCGAGGAGACCGTACTCACCGACCCCTTCGACTACCCCGCCGAGGACGCCCTGCTGGCGTCGTGGGACGCGGCCCGGGCGGCGGTGGTCGTGCCCGAGTTCGCCCGCCGCCCCGGCTGGGGGTTGGCCTACAGCGGCCCCGGCGGGCGGGGCCGCAGCAACCCGCAGTTCACCGAGTGACCCCGACCGAGGAGGCCGCACCATGACCGACCCCGCCGTGACCGGGCGACGACCCTGGGAGGACGGCCCCCTGGCGGGGATCAAGGTCCTCGACCTGTCCATCGCCCTGACGGGGCCGTACGCCGCCGCGCTCCTGGCCGACCAGGGGGCCGAAGTGGTGAAGGTCGAGCGCCCCGGCATCGGCGACATCGCCCGGTGGGTCGGGGTGCAGGTCAACGGCATGTCGGCGCTCTACCTGGTCTGCAACCGGGGCAAGCGCAGCATCGCCGTGGACCTCCAGCAGGCCGAGGGGATCGAGCTGGTCCTCGACCTGGCCCGCCAGGCCGACGTGGTCATCGAGAACTTCCGCCCCGGCGTGATGGACCGTCTCGGCCTCGGCTACGAGCACGTCCAGGCGGTGAACCCCGAGGTCGTCTACGCGTCGCTGACCGGCTTCGGGTCCGAGGGCCCGTACCGGGACCGCTCGGCCTACGACACCGTCATGCAGGCCTACGGCGGGTTCGCCGCCGCCCAGGCCGACCCCGAGCACGGCACGCCGCAGTTCCTGCGCCAGACGGCGGCCGACAAGGTCACCGCCCTCTACGCCAGCCAGGCCGTCACCGCCGCCCTCTTCGCCCGCGAGCGGGGTCGGGGCGGCCAGCACCTCGAGTTGACGATGGTCGACAGCGTGACGTCGTTCCTCTGGGCCGACGCCGCCGCCAACGAGGTGCTGCTCGAATCCGACGGCAGCCAGCCGTCGAGCTTCGTGTCCGGCTTCGAGCCCATGCGCTTCGAGGACGGGTGGGGCATCGTCACCCCCACCTCCGACGCCGACTTCGCCGGCATGTGCAAGGCCCTCGGGGTGGAGGGGTGGGACGACCCCCGCATCGCCACCATCGCCGAGCGCGTCCAGCACCGCGAGGTGCTCGAGCCGATCATCGACCTCTGCTACGCCCACGCCGCCAACCTGACCATGGCCGAGGCCACCGAGCGGTTCGAGGCCGAGCGGGTGCCCTTTTCCATGATCCTGAGCCCCGACGAGCTCACCCGGGACCCCCACGCGGTGGCCATCGGCCTCTTCGAGGAGGCCGACCACCACGTCGTCGGCCGCACCCGCCTGCCCCGGCACCCCACCCGCTTCAAGGCCACCCCGGCCGCCCTCCGGGGCGGGTCGCCGGCCCTGGGCGAGCACACCGACGAGGTGCTCACCGAACTGGGCCTCGCCGACCGCATCGCCGACCTCCGGGCCGCCGGCGTCGTCGGTTAGGGGGCGCAGCGCCGGTTGCCACGGGACTGCCACGGCGCCGTTGCAACGTGGCGACCGGGCCGTAACAGCGGAGTTTCGAGGAGAGGCCGTCATGGTGTGGATCCGGGCACTGGGCGCACTGGGAGTGCAACGCGACGGCGAGGAGGTGCCCGTCGGGGGACCGAGGCAACGCCGGCTGCTCGCCGCCTTGCTCCTGCACCGCAACGAGGTCGTGTCGGCCGACCGGCTGGCCGACATGGTGTTCGCCGGCGTGCGTACGCCCGGGGGGGCGACGACCATGCGGAGCTACATCGCCCGGATCCGTCGCGCCGTGGACGACCC
>CAYTJS010000082.1:0-12683 GCA_964438115.1 uncultured Iamiaceae bacterium | reverse complement strand
GTTGACAGAGTTACAGAAGTTGTTACTCTGTAACTCGTGATCGACCCGACCGGCGCGGACCAGCCGACGGTGGAGCAGCGCCTCCTCGATGCCGCCTTGGAGGCGGCGACCATCCACGGCCTGGCCAAGCTGTCGATGGGTGACGTGGCCCAGCGGGCCGACCTGTCCCGGCAGACCCTGTACCGGCACTTCGCCAGCAAGGACGCCCTCGTCGCCGCTCTCGTGGCGGCCGAGACCGGCACGCTCATCGAGCAGGTGCTGGCCGCCGGCCTGGCCGTGGACGACCCCCGGGCGTCGCTGGCGGCCAGCCTCGAGGCGGCCCTGCGGGCCACCCGGGACCACCCGCTCCTCGACCGCCTGGTGCGCACCGAGCCCGAGACCCTCCTGCCCCTGCTGGTGGCCGAGGGCAGTCCGGCCATGACCCGGGTGCGGGCGGTGATCGAGGTGCTGGTCGCCGAGCGGGCTCCCCTCGCCGCCGAGGATCCCGTCGCCCTGCGGCGCTTCGCCGACGTCGTGACCCGCCTGCTCGTCTCCTATGCGGTCAGCGCCCCCGACGACCCGCCCGAGGTCGTCGCCCACCATCTGGCCCACCTGCTCGTCCCCGACTCGTTCGTGACCCCCACGGAGGCCTCCTGACATGGCTGCCCTGACCACCACCATCGACGGCGAGGAGGTCCGCTGGAAGGACCGCAAGCGCTACCTGTGGCTGCTCGGCCTGGTGGTGCCCCTCCTGCCGCTGCGGGCCAACCAGTGGCTCGACCACGGCGGGTGGATGGACATCTTCTGGTTCTCGGGCCCGATCTGGATCCTCGTCATGATCCCGCTGCTCGACACCATCTTCGGCACCGACGAGTCCAACCCACCCGACTGGGCGGTGGCCGAGCTGGTCCAGGACCGCTACTACCGGTGGTGCACCTACCTCTACGTGCCCCTGCAGTACGTCGCCCTGGTCTACGCCTGCTGGATCGTCGGCACCGGCGACCTGGCCTGGTGGCAGACCCTCGGCTACGCCCTGACCGTGGGCACCGTGGGGGGTGTCGCCATCAACACCGCCCACGAGCTGGGTCACAAGTCCGAGAAGGTCGAGCGGGTGCTGTCGAAGGTGGCGCTGGCCCAGTCCGGCTACGGCCACTTCTACGTCGAGCACAACCGGGGTCACCACAACCGGGTGGCCACGCCCGAGGACCCGGCCAGCTCCCGCCTCGGCGAGTCGTTCTGGGCGTTCCTGCCCCGCACGGTCGTGGGCAGCGTGCAGTCGGCCTGGCGCCTCGAGGCCAAGCGCCTGCGGGGCCAGGGCAAGAAGGTGTGGAGCCGCCACAACGACGTGCTCACTGCGTGGGCCCTGTCGGTCGTGCTCTTCGCCGGACTGGCCGTGGCCTTCGGCCCCACGGTCCTGCCCTTCCTCCTCGTCCAGGCCGTGTTCGGCTTCTCGCTGCTCGAGGTCGTCAACTACATCGAGCACTACGGCCTGCTCCGCCAGCAGGACGCCAACGGCCGCTACGAGCGCTGCAACCCCCAGCACTCGTGGAACGCCAACCACGTGGCCTCGAACGTGATCCTCTACAACCTCGAGCGCCACTCCGACCACCACGCCCACCCCACCCGCCGCTACCAGGCCCTGCGCCACTTCGAGGAGTCGCCGCAGCTCCCCTCGGGCTACGGCCTCATGCTCGGGCTGGCCTACCTGCCGCCGGTGTGGCGCCGGGTGATGGACCGCCGGGTGCTCGACCACTACGACGGCGATGTCGGCCTCGCCAACATCCACCCGCCCAAGCGGGAGAAGGTGCTGGCCCGCTACGGCGCCGAGGCGCCGGTCGGGTCGCCGACCTGACGACGACCCGGGCCGGGCTGTGCCAGCCTGCGGGCGTGGACGCACCCGACCTCGACGCCCGTGAGCTGAGCCGGCGGGCCGGCCTGGCCTCGCACCGGTTGATCGGCTGGATCTACTCGGACCCGGTCGCCATCGCCGAGTACGCCGCCCTCGGCGTGCCCGACGGGCTGGGCTACTACGTGGCCACCCGGGGTGCCCCGCTGGGTGCCGCCGGCAACGGCGTGGTGACGGCGGCCTTCTACTCGATCCACCCCGACTTCGTGGCCCTGGCCCTCGACCTCTGCCGGGCCCACACCACCTTCGCCGAGGCCGCCGCCGCCCGGGACCGGGCCGTGGCCGCCGGCCTGGCCACCCACGCTCCCGAGCTGGTCGAGGAGCTCGGGTCGTTGGCCCCGGCGCTGTGGGCCATGGCCGACGCCCTGCCCGTGTCGGGCCGGCCCCTCTACGCCGCCCACCGGGACTGGCCCCGTCCCGAGGACCCTGCGCTCTCGGCCTGGCTGGCCGTGAACTGCATCCGGGAGTGGCGGGCCGACACCCACTGGGCCATCCATGCTGCCGAGGGCATCGACGGCACCATGGCCGGGGTGCTCGACGGGGCCTGGCGGGCCTACGAGGACCACTGGGTCGCCCGCAGCCGTGGTGCCGACGACGCCGCGGTGACCGCCGCCCTGGCCGAGCTGGAGCGCCGGGGCCTGGCCGCCGACGGCGTGGTCACCCCCGCCGGCATCGCCCACCGTCAGGAGCTGGAGGACCGCCTCGACGACCTCTGCGCCCCCGGCTGGCTGACCGACGAGCCCACGACCCGCCGCCTCCTCGACCTGGTCGACCCCCTCGGCGACCGCCTCCTCGCCCTCATCGACCAGACCGCCGGCCCCAACTGGATGCCCGCCGCCCGCACCCGCCGCGCGCACCAGGCCTGACGACCCTCAGCGAGCAGCACCGCTGCGGAGGCGGCGCCGGAGCAGCTCGCGGGACCGGCGCGGAAGCTGGCGTCGCCAGCCTCGTGTCGCCGCGAAGGCGGCGACGAGAAGCATCGCTCCAGCGCACAGGCCGCCGAACCCTCAGCCAACGGCAACGCTGCGGAGGCGGCGCCGGAGCAGCTCGCGGGACCGGCGCGGAAGCTGCCGTCGGACAGCCTGAGTCGCCGCGAAGGCGGCGACGAGAGGCATCGCTTCAGCGCACAGGCCGCCGAACCCTCAGCCAGCGGCAACGCTGCGGAGGCTGCGCCGGAGCAGCATCGACAACCGGCGCGAAAGCTGCCGTAGGCAGCAGTCGCCGCAAAGGCGGCGACGAGCAATACCTCGTCAAAACGGCAGCTTGTCGGCCTGCAGCTCGCGCAGTTCGTCGAACATGGCCCGGCAGGCGGCCTCGTCGGGGGGTGAGGCGGGGTCCTCGATGACGGCCCGCAGCGCGGGCTCGGGGTCGCCGGTCAGGGCGGACTCGACGATCAGGTCCATGAGCTCGGTCTGGGTCGCCACCCAGCCGGCCAGGGGCTGGCCCAGGGGCGGCATCTCGTCGGGGTGGATGCCGTCACCGTCGACGGTGGCGCCGACCTCGACGACGGCGCCGTCGGCCACGTCGGGCAGGTAGCCCCGGTTGGGCACGTTGACCGCCATCAGCCGTGTCGGCGTGTCGGTCCACATGGCGGCGATGATCGGGATCACCTCCTCGAGGCTGTGGCCCATGAGGTGCAGCGGGAGGGGGAGCCTGGTGTCGGCCACCCAGGTCGCCAGCTTCTCGGTGTCCTGATCGAGCTTGGCGAAGGCCTCCATGGTATTGGGGTGCCACTCGCCGATCTCGGTGGCGAAGGGCAGGTACTCGCCGATGTGGCTGTCGACCGAGCAGGGCACCAGCCCGTACTCCCGGACCAGGTGGACCACGACCGGGGCGTAGAGCTGGTCGACGAGCATCCCCACGACCGGGACCTTGATGAGGCGCCGGGCGGCGGCCACGGTGCGGGGGCCGTAGTCGAAGGCCGACCTGGCGAAGAGGGCCCGCACCCGGGGGAGCAGGTCCTCGCCGGTACGGCGATCGCGCAGCTCGGTGAAGAACGTGAAGTGGTTGATGCCCGAGGCCCGGGCCTCGATGTGCTCGGGCTTGATGCGCAGCAGGCGCCCGATGCGGCTGACGCCGATGGGGCCCTCGTGGCACATGCCGACGTTGCGCACCTTCGTGGCCCGGTTGACGGCCAGGGTGACCCGGCTCATCGGGTTCGAGAGGTTGATGAGGAAGGCGTCGGGACAGTGGCGCTCGATGTCGGCGCAGATGGAGAGGGTGTTGGCGATGCTGCGCAGCGAGTGGAACACGGCGCCGGGCCCGCCGTTCTCGCCGTTGATCTGGCGGGCGCCGTGGCGGCGGGGGATCTCGTAGTCCTGGCGCCAGTGCTCGAAGCGGCCGAACTCGGCGCTGCTGATGCAGACGTCGGCGCCGTCCATGGCCGCGGCCGGGTCGGTGGTGTGGTCGAGCACCACCGGGGCCCCGTTGGCGGCGTTGAGCTTCGACGCGAAGCGATAGGCCCGTAGCAGCCGGGCCTCGTTCACGTCGTGGAGGACGAGGCGGGCGCCCTCCAGCCGGCTGGTGTGGACGATGTCGTTGACCATGGTCGGGCCGAACGACATGCCGCCGGCGCCGATCAGGCAGATCTTCGGTGCGGTCACAGGCGCAGAGTACGGCGGGGCGCAGTGCCTACGCTCGGCGGCGGTGACCCCCACGCTCCCGCCGCCCCCCGCCTGGTCCTTCGCCAGCGACAATGCCGCCGGCGCCGACCCCGTGGTCCTGGCCGCCCTGGCCGCGGCCAACGACGGCCCGGCCCTGGCCTACGGCGACGACCACTGGACCCGGACCGCGGTCGACGACGTCCGGGCCTGCTTCGGCGCCCCGGCCGAGGTGCTCTTCTGCTGGAGCGGCACCGGCACCAACGTGGTGGCCCTCGCATCGGTCCTCCGCCCCTGGCAGGCGGTGGTCACGGTGGGCTCGGCCCACATCGTGGGCGACGAGGTCGGCGGGCCCGCCCGCTTCAGCGGCGCCACCGTCGTGTCCGTGCCCCCGGCCGACGGCAAGCTCACGCCGGATGCCGTGGCTCCCTACCTGGCGTGGATCGGCGTCGAACGCCGGCCCCAGCCCCGGGTGCTGTCGGTCAGCCAGGTGACCGAGGCCGGCACCGTCTACACCGTCGACGAGCTGGCCACCCTGGGCGACCTGTGCCGGCGCCACGACCTGCTGCTCCACGTCGACGGCGCCCGCCTGGCCAACGCCGTGGCGGCCACCGGCGCCGATCCTGTCGCCATGCTGCGCGAGACCGGTGTCGACCTGGTCAGCTTCGGCCTCACCAAGGACGGGGCCCTCTTCGCCGAGGCCGTCGTGTACCTGCGGCCCGACCTGGCCGCCGAGGCCGGGTACCACCGCAAGCAGGCCGGTCAGCTGGTGTCGAAGTCCCGGTTCACCGCGGTGCAGTTCTCGGCCCTGCTGGCCGAGGACCGCTGGCTGGCCAACGCCCGGGTCGCCAACGACGCCGCCGCCCGGCTGGCCGACGGCGCCGCCACCGTCCCCGGCGTGACCCTGGTCGGCCGCCCCGAGGCCAACATCGTCCATGCCCGGGTCCCCCTCGACCGGCTCGGCCCGCTGCTCGACTGGTCGTTCTTCTGGGTGGACGAGCCCAGCAGCACCGCCCGTTGGGTCACCAGCTTCGTCACCACCGACGCCGACGTCGACACCTTCCTCACCGCCCTCCGCGCCACCCTCGCCTGACCCCCCTCCCCCCGAAATTGCGTCGATCGGTTGCGCTGGGCGCAACGAATAGACGCCAGAACGGGGTCGGTGGTCGGGTTGTCGGGGTCAGAGGGTGACGAGCTCGAAGAGGACGGCGGCCTCGACGCCCAGCTCGGCGCCGTTGGCGGCGGCGATGTTCCGCAGGAACGGGCCGGGGTCCTTGCCCGCGGTGCCCTCGGGGAGGGCGTCGAGGTAGGTCTGGTGCTCCCGCAGGGAGGCCACGCCGGCGTCGATGGTGTCGGTGACGTCCACGCCGTGGGTCGCCTCCGGCGAGGCGTTGAACAGGGCGAAGCGGGTGCCCGACCACGGCTCGCCGCCGGCGCCGGGGAAGAGCCAGCGGTTGCCGGCGTCGCGGGCGGCGTCGATGAGGGCCAGGCCCACGACCCGATGGTCGACGTGGTTGACCCCACCCGGCCAACGCTCCCGGTAGTTGATCGAGATCAGCACCTCGGGGCGGTGTCGGCGGATGGCCGTGGCCAGGTCGCGGCGCAGGGCGATGGAAGGCTCGACCAGGCCGTCGGGATGGGCGAGGAACTCGACGTCGGTCACGCCCACGACAGCGGCCGACCGACGCTCGTCCTCCTGGCGCAGGAGGGCGCACTCGTCGGGGCGGAGCGAGTCGATGCCGGCCTCGCCCGACGTGACCAGGCAGTAGGCGATGGATTTCCCCTGCCCGGTCCAGCGGGCGATGGCGCTGGCGGCGCCGTACTCCAGGTCGTCGGGGTGGGCCACCACGGCCAACCCCCGGGTCCAGTCCTCGGGCACCACGTCCACGGCCATGGGCCGGAACCTACCGCCCGGCCAGGAAGGCCTCGTCCAGCTCCTTCACCCGCTCGCGGCTGCGGCGGGCGTACTCCTCGGCCAGGTCCATCTCGGTGGTCAGCCGTCCGACCCAGTGGGTCGAGATCTGGCTCCAGTCGACGGCGGTGATCCCGAAGCGCTCGTACATGGGCTCGAGGTCGGTGGGCCGCTTGTGGGGCTCGGTGGTGTCGGTGTTGATCATCGCCGACATCTCGATGTAGTCGTCGAAGCTGGCCGAGGCCGCCTCGCCGCCGTGCTCGGCCAGGGCGGCCTGGTAGAGGGGCATGTAGGCCAGGGCGACCTGGCCGGCGGTCGCCGGGTCCTCCATGCGGGCGTTCCAGCCGGCCCGGGCCGCCTCCCACGACGGGCGGTCGACGCCCTGCTCGGCGGCGATGGCGGCGTAGGCGTCGTCGTCCTCGGGGATGCGGGCCATGCGGGCGCACAGCTCGGCGTACTGCTCGAGCGACATCCCGGCGATCGGCGTCATCGACTCGGCGGCCGCAGCACCGCCGCCGTCCCCACCACCCATGATCTTCTTCAGGAACCCCATGGCACCTCCTCGTGCGGGGTGCAGTCTGGCCCATGCGCCCGACCCCGCCGTGAGCACGGATTGCTCAACCGGGGTCCATCGGCCCTGTCCCCCGCAGGGGGCGACGGGGTACGCCGTCGGGATGGCCATGAACGTGAAGCCCGTCGCCACCCTCGACGATCGCATCAACGACATCCGGGGACGGACGGCGGCGATCGTCAACGAGGACATCCTCCCCAACGAGGCCGTGCTGTGGCGCTCGGCGGAGGACAGCACCCTGCAGGAGTACCAGGAGGCCCTGGAGCTACGGGCGGCCGTCCGGGAGCGGGTGAAGCGGGAGGGCCTCTGGGCGCCGCACCTGCCCACCGAGTACGGCGGGATGGGCCTCGACTTCCTGGCCCACGCCTACATGAACGAGGTGCTGGCCTACGCCCTGGGGGCGGCGTCGCTGTTCGGCGTGGTGGCCCCTAACAGCGGCAACCAGTCGGTGCTCGTGAAGTACGGGACACCCGAGCAGAAGGAGAGGTGGCTGCTCCCGCTGATCGACGGTGACCTCGAGTCGGGCTTCTCGATGACCGAGCCCCACAACCCCGGCTCCGACCCCCGCTCGCTCGACACCTCGGCGGTGCGGGACGGCGACCACTGGGTCATCAACGGTCACAAGTGGTTCACCTCGAACGGCATCGACGCCGACTTCTTCATCGTCATGTGCCGGGTGACCGAGCCCGGCGGCGACCCCAAGGTCGGCCCGATGGTGCAGATCATCGTGCCCACCGCCACCAAGGGCGTGAACATCGTGCGGGGCATCGGCGTGTGGGGGCGGGCCACCTCGGACCACTGCGAGGTCGTCTACGAGGACGTGCGGGTCCCGGTCGAGAACGCCCTGGGCCAGGTGGGGGAGGGCCACCAGGCCGCCCAGGACCGCCTCGGCGCCGGCCGCGTCTACCACTGCATGAACTCGGTGGGGCAGATGTGGCGGGCCTTCGACCTGATGGTCGAGCGGGCCCGGACCCGCGAGGTGCACGGGGGCCTGCTCATGGACAAGCAGTTCGTCCAGGGCTTCATCGCCGACTCCTACCTCGACATCCAGGCGGCCCGGCTGATGACGATCCACGCCGCCGAGACGGTCGACGCCGGGATGCAGGCGGCCCGCACCGACATCTCCGCCATCAAGGTGTTCGTCCCCAACGCCTACAGCCGGGTGGTCGACCGGGCCATCCAGGTGTGGGGGGCGGCGGGGGTCTCCAACGACCTCCCGCTCTACGCCATGTACCAGGGCGCCCGGACCCTGCGCATCGCCGACGGCCCCGACGAGGTCCACAAGATCCTCATCGCCAAGAACGTCCTGGGCCAGTTCGCCACCGGCGACGGCTGGGACTTCGGGAACTAGTGGCCGGGTCCTGCAGACTCTGGCCATGACCGAGCGTGAGGCGGTGCGGTTCGAGCGGGTGGCGGCCGGGTTCACGGCGGTGGCCGAGGAGCTGCCGGCGGCGGCGTGGGAGCACCCGTCGCCCTGTGAGGGCTGGACGGCTCGGGACGTGGTCCGCCACCTGGTCGAGTGGGTACCGGCGATCTTCACCCGGGCGGGACTGGACCTGGCCCCGGCCACCTCCGTCGACGACGACCCGGCCGCCGCCTGGGGCGAGCTGGCGGCGGCGCTGCAGGCGGCCCTGGACGACCCGGCGGTCGCCGGCCAGGAGTTCGACGCCGGCCCCCCGGGGCGGCTCACCGTCGAGGCGGCCGTCGGGATGCTGGTCACCGCCGACGTCCTGATCCACACCTGGGACCTGGCCCGGGCCGGGGGCCGGTCGGTCACCCTCGACCCGCCGACCGTGGCCGAGCTGGAGGCGGGGATGGAGCCCCTCGACGAGATGCTCCGGGCCTCGGGCCACTACGGCCCCCGGGTGCCCGTCGCCGCCGATGCCCCCGCCCAGGACCGCCTCCTCGCCTTCATGGGCCGGGTGCCGTGACGCCGAGGGCGAACGGACCATCCAGGTCAGTCGCCCTGCACGGCGAGGAACAGCACGCAGGCCACGCCGAAGACGACACTCGCCGTCACGGTGAGCCAGTCGCCCGCCCGGACCCCGGCCCAGGTGAAGAGCACGGCGCTCACGATGAACATGAGCCAGCCGATCCGGTGGGCCACGTGCACCGGGGGGACGCTAGATCAGCCCTCGTCCAGCGCCTCCAGCCACTCGCCCCAGAAGGCCTTCCAGTGCTCGACGTCGCCGGGCTCGGGCAGGCGCTCGTGGGCGACGCTCACCCGGGTGCGGCCGTCGGGGCGGGCCTGCAGGTCGATCAGCGCCACGCCGGGCCCGACCGCCACGCGGAGCGCCTTGGTCGTCGGCCGGGACCGCAGCTCGGTGGGCAGGCCGCCGAAGAGGGCCGCCCGACCGTCGTCGTCCAGCAGCAGCGACCGCAGCAGGTCGGCGCCGACGGCCACCGTGCGGGACCGTCCGGCGGTGAACGTGCCATCGGCCATCTGGTGGGGCAGGCGTCGGCCGGTGATGCGCTCGTAGCCGACGGTGACGGCCTGGGCCCACCAGCCGTCGACGCCCAGGTCCTCCCGGAGGTGGGTGGCGATGGCGGTGTGGCCGTCGTCGTGGCCGGGCCAGGCGTCGAGCAGGTCGCACCACTCGTCCCACCCCCGGCCGGTGGCGGCGCGGACGGCGTCGTCGCCGTTCGCGGGCTCGGACACCCACTGCCGTCCGGGGCGACGGGCGGTGGCCTGGTCGAGCAGCACACGGCGGGCGGCGCAATAGCGCTCGCCGGTGGCGGCCATGCGCTCCCGGATGCGGCGCTTGAAGGATTCCTGGCTGGTCATCGGATGCTCCTGTGGTCGGGCGACGACGGTCGCGACCCGCGCCCACCACCGCGTCGCACCACAGTGCGATCCGTCCTGTCGAGCACTCGAGGTCCCCTCTGCCCCCATCGAGCCGGTGGCGCGGGCACCGGGCCGGGGGTCGGGCGGGACAGGCCGCCCGCCGAGGAGGTTAGCCCCGGGGCAGGGTGAGGGTGGCGGTGCCGGTGACGTGATCACCGAGGTCGGTGGCGCCGGCGAAGCCGACCGTCAGCACTTGTTCGTCCCCCTCGTCGCGGGCGTCGATCACCGACCCGCTGAAGGTGAGGGTGGTGCCCGGGAACACGGGCACGCCCAGGCGGATGTCGAGGTGACGGATGATCGCCTCGGGCCCGGACCAGTCGGTCAGGTAGCGGCTGCACCATCCGGTCGTCGACAGGATGTTCATGAACAGGTCGGGGGCACCCTGGGCGTTGGCGTAGTCCCGGTCGTGGTGCACCGGCATGAAGTCCCGCGAGGCGATGGCCCCGGCCACGATGTGGGTGGCGGTCAGCTCGAAGGCCGCGACGGGGAGCTCGGTCCCCACGGCGACGGCGCTCATCCCTCACCCCCGCCGGGACGGAACTTGAGGATCCGGAACCGCTGACGGCCGACCCGCTCGCCGTCCTGGTCCAGGTAGTCGGTGACCCAGGTGATGAAGTGGCCGGTGCCCAGGCGGGTCTGCTTCTCCTCCGACACCGACTCGATCACCGTCGTCGACGACACCACGTCGCCGAGGTGCAGGTAGCGGTCGATCTCGAACTCGGAGTTCACGGCGAGGGTGGCGGTGAAGCCGGCGTCGTCGAAGGGCTTCAGCGCGCTCTCGCCCTCGGTCTCCACCGGGTTGCCGCCTCGTTCGCCGATGCCGGTCAGCTGGGGGGTCGGCATGGTCCAGGTCTGCAGCATCAGCGGCGGCGCCACGATCTGGCCGTGACGAGAGGCGGCCGCGGCGTCGGGGTCGACGTAGACGGGGTTGGCGTCCTCGAACGCCGCCGCCCAGTGGCGGATCATCGGCTGGTTCACCGGGTCCGGGGCCACCGACGGCGCCCCCGACCCGACCGGCCGCCCCACCAGGGCGTCGATGGTGGCCTGGTCGATCTGTCCCACGGCCCATGGTGTAGCGCCCCACCCTCCCGGTACCCGAACTGGTGCCGATTCGGTCGCCCCGGCGGCCGAATCGGGCGCCAGAACGCGTGGTGGGGCCAGGACGGGGCTCAGGTCGTGATGTCGGCGATCCGGACCGGGGCGCCGGTGGCGAGGGAGCGGTCGGCGGCCACGGCCAGGCGCAGGGCGTCGACCGCCGCCTGGCCCGGACACCGATTGGGGCCGGTGCCGGCCACCAGGGCGACGAAGGCGGCCATCTCGGCGACGTAGGCGTCGTGGAAGCGCACCGGGAACGCGGGGTACGGATCGGCGGGCGAGAAGCCCCCGGGGTCGGCCGACCGCAGGGGCATCCGGTCGGTGAAGCCGGCGCTCAGGTTGTCCCGTGCGCCGATCACCTCGGTGCGGTGGTCGTAGCCCACGCCGTTCTGGCGGGTGCCGGTCAACGTGGCGATGGCCCCACCCGCCAGGGTCACCACGGCCACGCTGGTGTCGACGTCGTCGTGACGGGCGAACATCTCGTCCACGAGGACCGAGCCGCGGGCGAACACCTCGACGGGCGTGTCGTCGGTCAGCCACGCCAGGGCGTCGAAGTCGTGGATGTGCATGTCCCGGAAGACCGAGCCGGCCCCGTCCAGGTATCCCTCGTGGGGTGGCTGGTGGTCGTGGCTGGCCGCCCGCACGTGGTACACGGTGCCCACCGCACCGGCGTCGATCGCCGCCTTCATGGCGACGAAGCCGGGGTCGAACCGGCGCTGGAACCCGACCTGGAGCTCGATCCCGGCGGCGGTGGCGTGGGCGAGGGTGGCCTCGCTGGCCGCCAGGTCGAGCGAGATCGGCTTCTCGCAGAAGCAGGGGAGGCCGGCGTCGGCCACCGCCCGGACGTCCTCGGGGTGACGGGCCGTCGGGGTGGCGACCACCACGCCGTCGGACCGATCCAGCAGCTCGTCGAGGGAGTCGACCCAGGTCGCGGCGGCGAGGGGCCCGACGGGCTCGACGCCGGGATCGTGGACGAGGACCTCGCCCACCTCCGGCACGGCGAGGAGGTTCGCCCCGTGGGTGGCCCCGATCCGCCCCGCTCCCAACACCCCGATCCGCATCCCCGCATCCTGGCCCACGGGGCCGGTCCGGGTCAGCCGGCGAGCTCGTGTCATCGAGATGCGCTCCCGGTTCTGGCTGGGCGGGCCGGGCGTCGCACCCCGGCGGGACCTGCCGGTGGTCGGCCGGGCGGTGCCCGCCCTCGTCCGGCGCCTGGTCCCGCTCGGCGCCCGGCAGGCCGGTGAGTTGTTGGTCCACTGCGCCCAGGAGATGGCCCACCTCGCCGCCCTGCTCCCCGAGCTGTATGCCGCCTTCGGCGAGGAGTGATCGGGCGGGTTGGGTCAGGATGGGGGGATGAGCACCGTCACCCTGGCCGAGGCCACCGCCCCCACCGTCGCCAACCTGAGCGCTGCGTTCATGCTGGACATGGACACCTACGCGGTGGGGGGCGCGGCCGGCTTCGACGGCATCGCCTTCTACGCCGCCGGCCGGGGCGGCGTCCTGGGTGAGGTGACCGCGGACGTGGTCACCGCCGCCTTCGTCTTCTTCCATCCCGAGACGGTGCGGGCCCACTGGGACGGCTCGGCCGACGTCATGCCGCGACTCGACGCCGCCCGCCTCTTCGCCGACTGCCTGGTCACCTGGGCGGCCGGCCACCTCGGCGACGACGTGGACTGGCCCCGTCTGGCCGAGCTGGCCGGTCGCATCATCGCCACCGCGCCGATCGCCGGGGCCCCGGTGGTGGCCGGCTGGAAGGACCTGGCCGTCCCCGAGGA
>CAYTJS010000081.1:0-12774 GCA_964438115.1 uncultured Iamiaceae bacterium | reverse complement strand
GATGCCGGGGCCGACACCCTGCGCCGCCTGCAGGAGGCCATCGCCGCCGGCCGCCAGCGTGAGGGCCTGCGCCGGGGTCAGGCGCAGGGGGCGGCGGAAGTAGCTGCCCAGGAGGACCTCGATGCGGTCGTCGTCGATGTGGACCTCGATCAGCTGGTCGGGGGTGTAGGGCGGGACCCCGACCATCCAGACCACGTCGAGGTCGGCGAGGAGCTGGTCGCGGGACACGCCGAAGCGTTCGCACACCTCGTCGACGGTGGCGCCCTGGTGCTCGGCCAGCCAGGGCAGCAGGGCGAGCAGGCGCCGGAGCCGGACCCCGGCCGACGGGCGGCTCACGCCAGGGCCTCCAGCCAGGCGACGAGGTCGTCCCGCAGCTCGGGCGGGCCCAGGACCTCGGCGTGCTCCAGGTAGGTGAGCACGAAGGAGCGGAAGGCGACGGGGTTGGTGACGGCCAGGGCCAGCTCGACGCTGCCGTCGGCGTGGCGGGCGACCACGGCGTCCTCCCCCACCAGCCCGACGGCGGAGCCGGCCTGGTCGGCGTCGACCAGCAGCCGGGCCTCGACCGGCTCGTCGTCGCCCAGCTCCCAGGGCTGGCGCTCCGCCCCCGACGCCACTGCCGCGGGGCGCTCGAAGGCCCCCGCCGCGCCGTCGGTGGCCACGTCGCCCTCGATGCGGTCGAGGCGGTAGCTGCGCACGTCGTCGCGCTCGTGGTCGAAGCCGGTCAGGTACCAGCGGCCCCGGCGGAAGTCGAGGCGGTAGGGGTCGACCAGGCGGGTCAGCTCGGCGTGGCGGAACCGCACCCGGCGGCGCTCCGACACGGCGGCGAACAGGCCGGGCAGGCGGGCGTCGACGGGGAGCGAGGCGACCGGGGCGTCGTTGTCGGGCCCGGGGGCCGGGCCGTCGGCGCCGATCACCCCGCCGAGCTTCCAGAGGGCCTCGTCGTCGGAGCCGGTGCCGACCTGGACGGTGGTGACCGCCAGGTGGAGGGCGGCCACCTCGTCGGGGGTGAGCCCGGGGTCGGGCAGGTAGTACTGCTCGCGGGGGATGCGGTAGCCGTCCCGGGGTGGGTCCACGTTGGGCAGGGGCTCGACGACGAGGGGGACGCCCATCTCGCGGAGGTCGTCCTTGTCCCGCTCGAAGGCCCGGTGGAAGGTGGGTCCCGGATCGGGGTAGCCGGGGACCTGCTCGCGCAGCTCCTCGGCGCTCAGCGGCCGGGCCGTGTCGAGCAGCACGGCGACCAGGTTCATCAACCGCTCGAGCTTGTCGACCTTCTCCGGCATGACCCGCCGAGCCTACGGGCGCCCGGGGCGGCCCACCGTCAGTCGTCGAAGCCGGGTACCTGGGCCAGCACCTCGGTCAGCGACACCGATTCGTCCTCGTCGGGCACGTCGATGTCGACCGGTTCGCCGAAGGCGAAGAAGTCCATGGTCTGGGTCATCCGCTGACCCTGGACCTCCAGGGCCAGCTCGTAGCGCCGGGTCAGGCCCTCGTCGTCGACCCAGACCTCGACCTCGACGGGCTCGTTGCCGAAGGCGTCGAGGAACTCGCGGGCCTGGTCCTCGTCCACCAGCGACTCGCCGCCCGCCGCCTCCTCCACCTGCTCCAAGGCGGCAGCCATGTCGATCTCGGCGGCGTAGCCGGTGGTCGTGACCCCGTCGATCTCCTGGGTGCCGAGCTCCTCGAGGCCGTCCTCGGCGACGGCCTCGAGGCCGTCGAGGGCGTTGGTCGGGTTGCTCGAGGCCGAGCCGAGGTTGGACAGGTCGATCCCGGTCGACGACATGGCCGCCAGCTCGTCGAGGTCGACCCGGATCCAGGGCTCGTCGATGGTCAGGCCCATCCCGGCGAAGAGCTCCGAGTTCATGAAGTAGACGTCGCCGTCGAAGATGGTCTCCATCTCGCCCAGCGGCTCCGGGAAGGCCATGACGAGCCGGCCGGCGCCGGTCTCGAGGTCGAAGGCCCCCTCGCCGTCGATCCCCTCCCCCGCCACGTCGATCCTCATGGTCATCTGCAGGGTGCCCACGTCGGCCATGGCGTCCGGCGACGACCGGATGAGGTCGACGGCGTCGATGGTGGTGGACCCGTCGCCGTCCCCGTCGCCGCAGGCGACCAGGCCGGCGGTGAGGGCGAGGACGGCCAGGACGAGCAGCGGTCGGCGCATGGGGGCGACGGTACCGAGCCGTGGCCGGCCTGACCAGGACACCGGTGTACCGCGGTCAGGGGGCGAGGCGGGCGCCGAGGACGCCGGCCTGGCCGGCGGCGGCGAAGTAGGCCGGGTCCTGGTCGGGGGTGCGGCCCATGGTGGTGACGTGCAGGCCCTCGGCGGCGAGGAGGGCGGCGGTGTCGGGGGCGGGGACGGTGACCACATCGTGGCGCTCCTGGGGGCCCAGGTCGGCGGCGTCGGCCACCGTGACCGGGCTGCGCACCAGGTCGAGGACGGTGCGGGTGTGGTGGCTGACCCCCTGGTGACGTTCCCGCTGGTCGCCGCTCGACACCCGGAGGCAGGCCACGGCCCGTCCACCCAGGGCGGCGGCGGCGTCGAGGGCGCTCACCGCCTCCAGCGACGTGGTGCCCAGCGTGGTGCCGGTGCCGACCACACCCGGGCCCATCCCCACCACGATGAGGTCGGCCCGCAGGACCTGGCGGGCCAGGACCAGCGCCGACCAGACGTTCACGGCCTCGAGGTCGCCGCCGAAGGCGTGTCCGGCGGTGACGGTGCCGACGAGCAGGTCCCGCTCGACCATGGTGGCGCACAGCTCGGAGAAGGCCAGTGGGAGGGCGGCCCCGTCGGTCATCACGTAGGCGATGCGCAGGCCGGGGCGCTCGGCCCGGGCCGCCACCACGACGCAGGGCACCTGGCTGTGCACGGTACAGACGACGACGGGCACGCCGTCGAGGTGGTCCTCCAGTTCGGGGTGGTGCTCCTCCCCCGCCCCGGTGTCGGCCTGCAGGCTGGTGTAGCGCAGCTTGACGATGTGGCCGGGCCCGGGCTCCCGCCACTCGTCGCGGGCCAGGTTCCAGTGGACGACGTGCCAGCCGCCGGTGCCCAGGCCCAGCTCGACCGCCGTCGTGTTGCAGACGACCCCGTCCCCCACCGCCACCGGCCCGGTGAGCTGGGTCAGGACGTAGGCCCGGGCCGGCTCGTCGTCACCCAGGTCGACGAGGACGCGCTGGAGCCCGCGGCGCTCGGTGAGCAGTTCGGTGACCGCTCCGGTGCGGTAGGCGGGCACGGGAGCTCAGAGCGAGGCGATCAGCTTCTCGACCCGCTCGTCGCGGGCCTTGAAGGGGTCCTTGCACAGGACGGTGCGCTGGGCCTGGTCGTTCAGCTTCAGGTGCACCCAGTCCACCGTGTAGTCCCGCTTCTTCTCCTTGGCCTTGCGGATGAACTCCCCGCGCAGGGCAGCCCGGGTCGTGGCGGGTGGGTGCTCGACGGCGTGGTTGATGTCGACATCGGTGGCGACCCGGTCGACGAGGCCCTTCTGCTGCATCTTGTAGAAGAGGCCCCGGTTGCGGTTGACGTCGTGGTACTGGAGGTCGAGCAGGGCCACCCGGGCATGGGCCAGGGGCAGGTCGTGGCGGTCGCGGTAGGCCTCGATCAGGTTGTGCTTGATGACCCAGTCGACCTCGCGGTCGAGCGAGAACGGGTCCTTCTCGAGGCCGGTCATCACGTGCTCCCACATGTCGAGGGCCTGCTGCTCGAGGGGGCTGAGGCCGCGGGTGTCGGCGAAGCGCAGGGCCCGGTTGAGGTACTCGGACTGGATCTCGAGGGCCGAGGCCTCCCGCCCGTTGGCCAGGCGCACCCGGCGGGTGCAGGTCAGGTCGTGGCTGATCTCGCGGATGGCCCGGATGGGGTTCTCGAGGGTCATGTCCCGGATGACCACCGAGGGCTCCTCCAACATCCGCAGGAGGATCGACGCCGCGCCCACCTTCAGGAAGGTGGCGTACTCGCTCATGTTGGAGTCGCCCACGATGACGTGGAGGCGGCGGTAGCGCTCGGCGTCGGCGTGGGGCTCGTCGCGGGTGTTGATGATGGGCCGGGACCGCGTGGTGGCGCTGGAGACGCCCTCCCAGATGTGCTCGGCGCGCTGGCTGATGCAGTACATCGCCCCCCGGGCGGTCTGCAGGACCTTGCCGGCGCCGGCGTAGATCTGGCGGCTGACGAGGAACGGGATGAGCACGTCGACGTAGTGGCTGAAGTCGTCACGGCGGCTGGTCAGGTAGTTCTCGTGGCAGCCGTAGGAGTTGCCGGCCGAGTCGGTGTTGTTCTTGAACAGGTAGATGTCGCCCCGGATGCCCTCCTCGCGGAGGCGCTGCTCGGCCGAGCCCAGGAGCTGTTCGAGGATGCGCTCCCCCGCCTTGTCGTGGACGACGAGGTCGTGGATGGAGTCGCACTCGGGGGTGGCGTACTCGGGGTGGCTGCCCACGTCGAGGTAGAGGCGGGCGCCGTTGGCCAGGAAGACGTTGGAGCTACGGCCCCAGGACACGACCCGGCGGAACAGGTAGCGGGCGACCTCGTCGGGGCTCAGGCGGCGCTGGCCGCGGAGCGTGCAGGTGACCCCGTACTCGTTCTCGAGTCCGAAGATCCGCCGGTCCACGGGCGCACGCTACCGGCCCGCCACCGCGTCGGCCGTCCGGGAGGCTGCTCGACCGGGCCGTCGGCCGGGAGCGCCCGAGGCATGGGCCCCCCGATTCGGGGTGCGGGTGCCTCGAGCGGGATCAGGCGGTGGGCTCGGGCTCGTCGGCGGCCGGGGGCTCCAGGTCGGGGCCGGCGCCGTTGCCGGTGGTGGCCGCCACCAGGTCGCCCAGGCGGGTGCGCAGCTCGTCGGCCTCGAGGCGGCGGAAGGCCCGGCGGCGGCCCGAGGTGCGGTCGAGCAGGGCCACCTCGAGGTCGTCGGCGCCCAGGCGCCGGTCGGGGCCGGTCAGACCGTTGATCGCCACCGTCAGCACCCCGTCGAGGTCGAGGCCCTCGGTCCAGCGCTCCTGCAGTCGGGCGATGATCGGCTCGCTGTCACCGCCGATGGCCGTGCACTGGTTCTCGTCCCGGACGGTGCCGTCGTAGAGGATGTGGAACATCTGGTCGTGGTCGGCGTCGGGACCGATCTCGGCCACGAGGATCTCGACCTCCATGGGCTTCATCTCGTGGGTGAAGATCTGGCCCAGGATCTGGGCGTACTGGTTGGCCAGGCTGCGGGCGTTCACGTCCTCGCGGCTGTAGCTGTAGCCCTTGAGGTCGGCGTGGCGGACGCCGGCGATGCGCAGCTGGTCGAACTCGTTGTACTTGCCCACCCCGGCGAAGGCGATGTGGTCGTAGATCTCGCTGACCTTGCGCAGGGTGTTGGACTGGTTCTCGGCGACGATGGCGATCCCGTCGGCGTAGGTGGCGGCCACCAGGCTGCGGCCCCGGGCGATGCCCTTGCGGGCGTAGTCGGCCAGGTCCTTCATGCGCTGTTCGGGCGCCACGTAGAACGGCATGCTCATGCTTCACGCTCCTGTCGGCTGTGCCGACGGGCCGCCGCGTCAGCGTTTCGGCACGCAGCACGGGCCCCCGCTCCGCTCATGACGCGAACCCCCCGGCGCGGAGCGTGTCGAGCAGGGCCCGGAAGCGCTCGGCGATCTCGTCCTCGGCCACGGGCGTGAAGCCGTCGGCGGTGATGGTGGCCATGGTCGGGTAGATGCCCCGCACCAGGTCGGGACCGCCGGTCGCCGAGTCCTCGTCGGCGGCCTGGAAGAGGGCGTTCAGGGCCAGGTCGACCGCCGCCTCGCGGCTCAGGTCGGCCGACCAGCCCAGCTTGACCACGGTGCCGGCGTGCAGCGAGCCCGAGCCGGTGCTGGCGTGGTCGTGCTCCTCGTAGCGGCCGCCGGTCACGTCGTACTCGAAGAGGCGCCCGGTCCCCCGGCCCAGGTCGAAGCCGGCGAACAGCGGCACCACCGCCATCCCCTGCAGGGCGGCGGGGAGGTTGCCCCGGACCATCATCGAGAGCTGGTTGGCCTTGCCCTCCAGCGAGAGGGGTTCGCCCTCGACCTTCTCGTAGTGCTCGAGCTGGAGCTGGAAGAGCTTCACCATCTCGACGGCGGGGCCGGCGGCGCCGGCGATGGCCACCCCGGAGTGGCGGTCGGCCGGGAAGACCTTCTCCATGGTGCGGTGGCTGATGAGGTGGCCCGAGGTGGCCCGCCGGTCACCGGCCATGACCACGCCGTCGGCGTAGCGCATGGCCACCACGGTGGTGCCGTGGGTGATGGTCAGGCCCTCACCCGCCCCCTCGGCCACCGGTGGGGTCAGGCCCACCTGGCGCACCAAGGCGGCGAAGTCGGGCCCCGGGTCCTCCTGCGGCCGGAACAAGGGCAACGTCACGGCCCGGAGGCTACCCGCCCCACCCCGTTCCGAAATTGCGTGAGTTGGTCAGCCTCACGCGGACCAACTCACGCCAGAACGGATCAGGACGGGTCGTCGGGGGGTGAGCTGCGGCGGCGGAGGGCGATGACCCCGGCGGCGGCCGCGGCGGCCACGCCGACGCCGATGGCGATGGGCACCACCGGTGAGGAGGCCCCGTCGTCCCCGTCGTCGCCGGCACCGGTGTCGGCAGCCGCGGCCACGCTCGTGGTCGGCGCCGGCTCGGTGGCCTCGAGGCCCCGGAACGGCCCCGTGACCTCGTAGGTGATGCCGGTCTGGGGGTCGCCGCCCCGCTGGGAGCTGAAGTAGAGCCGGGTGCCGTCGGGCGAGAACACCGGGCCGGTGACCTCCGACGGCGCGGGGTCGGCGGGCAGGGGCTCGCCCACGACCTGCACGATCGGGCTGAGGGAGCCGTCGGCGGTGATGACGACGATCTGCATGTCGCCGCCGTCCTCGGCCACGTAGAGGTCGCCGGAACCGGCCTCGGCGGTGACGTTGTCGACGCCGGTGAGGATCCCCGTCCCGTCGTAGACGACCGTCATGGTGGCCGTGGCGGGGTCGTAGGCCCGGACGTGGTCGTCGCCCTTGGTCGAGAAGTAGACGGTGCCGTCGGCGTACCAGCAGCCCTCCCCGCCCTCGAAGTGGGTCACCTCGGGGACCTGGAGCCGGGTCGGTCCCGACGCCGCCGACGGGTCGGGCACCTCGTACCAGCTCACCGCGCCGTCGGGGTCGACCGAGGCCACTTCGAGCCGGCCGGCGGACAGGTCGGGATAGGCGTCGGGGGTGAACCGGTAGAACGCGCCGTCGGGGGTGTCCTCGGTCAGGTAGAGCGCCTCGCCCTCGGGGTCGACGGCGACGGCCTCGTGCACGAACGAGCCCAGGGCGGGCCGCACCTCGCCGCTGTCGGGGGTGGCCGGGTCGCACTCCCAGACCTGGCCGGCGGTGCCCGCCGGCTGGTCCTCCCACTCCTCACACGAGAGCCAGGTGCCCCACGGGGTCGGGCCCCCGGCGCAGTTCATCCGGGTGCCGGTGAGCAGGGCGTAGGCCTCGGCCACCTCACCGTCGGCGTCGTAGCGGATCACGCTCACCGCACCGTCGCCGGCCACAGGGTTCTCGCTGTTGACGGCGTGGTACCAGCCGCCGTCGTCGATCGGGAAGGTGGCGGCCCCGTCCGGGAAGGCGGGCCACTCGTACCCGCCGGCGCCCACCGGCTCGCCGGCCCGGGCGACCACCCGCGAGGTGAAGCCCTCCGGCAGCAACAGCCCGTTGGCGTCGGGCTGGGCGGCCAGTGGTCCGTAGGGCCCTTCGGCAGCCTGACGGGCGCCCGCGGCACGGACGCCCGTGAGCAGCACCACCCCGGCCCCCGCCGTTCCACCCAGGAACGACCGTCGGCTGATCCCCGATGTCGTCATGGGGTCATGCAAGCACAACGGCCGGCCCCTGCGGGACCGGCCGGGCGGCGTTCGTGGGCTTCAGCGACGCCGCGACCCAGGGAGGTCACTCCCCACCCTTCTGCACGTACGACTTCACGAAGTCCTCGGCGTTGGTCTCGAGGACCTCGTCGATCTCGTCGAGCAGGTCGTCCAGCTCGGCCTTGATCTTCTCGCCCGACTCCGACGCCGCCGGCGTCTCGTCGACCTCCTCCTCGGTGCGGGAGGGGGCGGTCCGTCGCTTCTGCTCTCGCTCGGCCATCGATCTCACCCCAGTCGTCGCGGTCGTGTCAGGAGCCCAGGCGGTCGAGCATCTCGGCCGCGGTCGCGCTCTGCGCCAACAACGTACCCACGTGGGCCTTGGTTCCGCGGGAGGGTTCCATCATCGGCACCCGTCGCAGCGGGTCGCTGCCCACGTCGAAGACCAGGGAGTCCCAGTTGGCGGCCACGATCTGGTCGGCGAAGCGGGCCAGGCAGGTGCCCCGGAAGTAGGCCCGGGTGTCCTCGGGCGGGGTGGTGATCCCCGTGACCACCTCGTCGTCGTCGACCAGGCGCTGCATCGGCAGGCGGGCGAAGAGGGACTTCTCGGGCCGCAGGTCGTGGTACTGCAGGTCCATGGCCCGCAGCCGGGCGTCGCCCCACTCGAGGCCGTGGCGCTCCCGGTAGCCGTCGAGCAGCCGGTACTTGGCCACCCAGTCCACCTGGTCGGCCAGGCGCATCGGGTCGGCCTCGAGGTCGGCGAGCACGGCCTCCCACCGGGCCAGCACGTCGGCGCCCACCTCCTCGCCCACACAGTCCAGCCCCCGCTCGTCGGCGTACTTGCGGGCCCGGTCGAGCAGCTCCCACTGCACCTCGAGGGCGGTGATGGTCGAGCCGTCGACCAGCTCGTGGGCCTTGGCCAGGGTCAGGTCGTAGGAGACCTGGCGCAGGGTCGGCACCGGACGGGCGAAGCGCAGGTCGCGGACCAGGGCCTCGTCCTCGATCATGGCCAGCACGATGGCGGTGGTCCCCACCTTCAGGTAGGTGGCCACCTCGGAGAGGTTGGCGTCGCCGATGATCACGTGGAGCCGGCGGTAGCGCTGGGCGTCGGCGTGGGGCTCGTCGCGGGTGTTGACGATGGGCCGCTTGAGCGTGGTCTCGAGCCCCACCTCCTCCTCGAAGAAGTCGGCCCGCTGGCTGAGCTGGAAGGGCACCTGCTCGACGGAGAGCCCGGGGGCCTCGCTGCCCACCTTGCCCGCCCCGCAGAAGAGCTGGCGGGTGATGAAGTGCGGGGTGACGTGGGCCACGATGCTCGGGAACGGCACGGCCCGGTCCATCAGGTAGTTCTCGTGGCAGCCGTAGGAGTTGCCCTTGCCGTCGGAGTTGTTCTTGTAGACGACGATCTCCTGGCCCGGCGGCAGCAGGCGGTCGGCGGCGACCATGGAGCGCTGGAGGATGAGCTCGGCCGAGCGGTCGAAGCGCACCACCGAGCGGGCGTCGGCGCACTCGGGCGTGGACAGCTCGGGGTGGGCGTGGTCGACGTAGTACCGGGCCCCGTTGGTCAGCACCACGTTGACCAGGTGGGTCTCGACCTCGGGGGCCAGCGCCCCCTCGGGGGGCAGGCCCCGGGCGTCGTTGCCCGGCGACTCGTCCTCGAAGTCCCAGCCCACCCGGGTCGTGCCGGGGTCGGTGCCGGCCAGGTCGTTGACGTAGGCGTTGATGAGGACCGACGAGGCGGCGATGGGGTTCGACTCGGGCGTGCCCCGGACGATGATCCCGTACTCGGTCTCGACCCCGACGATCTTGGGGATCGCCACTAGAGGTACTGCCCCGTCCCGACCCGTTCGATGGAGCGGCCGCCGCGGGCCTCGTCGTCGGAGGACACGAGGGTGCGCACGTACACGATGCGCTCCCCCTTCTTGCCCGAGATCTTCGCCCAGTCGTCGGGGTTGGTCGTGTTGGGCAGGTCCTCGTGCTCCTTGTACTCCTGGTGGATCGACACCAGGAGGTCGTCGGTGCAGATGCCCCGCTCGCCGGTGGCGATCAGGCGCTTGATGGCCAGCTTCTTGGCCCGGCGGACGATGTTCTCGATCATGGCCCCGGACGCGAAGTCCTTGAAGTACATGACCTCCTTGTCCCCGTTCTGGTACGTGACCTCGAGGAACCGGTTGGCCTCGTCGTCGCGGTACATCTCCTCGACGGTGGCCTCGATCATGGCCCGCACGGCCTTCTCGGGGTCACCGCCGCCGAGGTCGGCGACCTCGCGGGCCGAGAGCGGCAGGTCGGCGGTCAGGTAGCGGGCGAAGATCGACGCCGCCGCCTCCTCGTCGGGCCGCTCGATCTTGATCTTCACGTCGAGGCGGCCGGGGCGGAGGATGGCAGGGTCGATCAGGTCCTCACGGTTGGAGGCGCCGATCACGATCACGTTCTTCAGCGCCTCGACGCCGTCGATCTCGGCCAGCAGCTGGGGCACGATCGTGGACTCCATGTCGGAGCTGATGCCGGTGCCCCGGGTCCGGAACAGCGAGTCCATCTCGTCGAAGAAGACGATGACGGGCCAGCCCTCCTCGGACTTCTCCCGGGCCCGCTGGAAGACCAGGCGGATCTGGCGCTCGGTCTCGCCCACGTACTTGTTGAGCAGCTCGGGGCCCTTGATGTTGAGGAAGTAGCTGCGGGCCTCGTCGTCGCCGCTGACCTCGGCCACCTTCTTGGCCAGGGAGTTGGCGACCGCCTTGGCGATGAGGGTCTTGCCGCAGCCGGGCGGGCCGTAGAGGAGGATCCCCTTGGGCGCCGGCAGCTTGTGCTCGGCGAAGAGCTCCTGGTGCACGAAGGGCAGCTCGACGGCGTCGGTGATGTGCTCGATCTGCTCGTCGAGGCCGCCGACGTCGTGGTAGCTGACGTTGGGCACCTCCTCGAGCACCAGCTCCTCGACCTCGGGCCGGGGCAGGCGCTCGAGCAGCAGCCCCGAACGGGGGTCCATGAGCACGTGGTCGCCGGCCCGCAGGCGCTGACCGACCAGGGACCCGGCCAGGTCGGCCACCCGCTCCTCGTCGGCCCGGCCCACGATCAGGGCCCGGCCGGCGCCGAGCAGCTCCTTCACCACGACGACCTCGCCGGTGGCCTCGCCGGCCCGGCTGAGGACGACGTTCAGCGACTCGTTGAGGACCACCTCGCTGCCGCGGACCAGCTCGTCGACGGTGATCTCGGGGTGGACGGCGACCCGCATCTTGCGGCCGCCGGAGTGGACGTCGACGGTGCCGTCGTCGTTGACGGCGAGGAGCGTCCCGTAGGCCGACGGTGGCTGGGTGAGCTTCTCGACCTCCTCGCGCAGGGCGGCGATGTGCTCGCGGGCCTCCCGCAGCGTGTAGGTCAGCTTCTCGTTCTGGGAGACGGCCTGGGCCAGCTGGCCCTTGGTCTCGAGCAGGCGCTCCTCGAGGGTGCGCACCCGCTTGGGGGCCTCCTGCAGGCGGCGGCGGAGGACGAGGACCTCCTCCTCGAGTTCGGCGGCCTGGTCCCGCAGCGCCGCCAGCTCGCGGTCGGGACCCTCCGGACCTGGCTCCTCGCGTCGGGTGCTGATGGCGACCACCTCCTCGCGGGCGACCTTACACACGGTGCCGCGGGACCCGGCACCACCTTCCCGGGCCATCCGTCACCGCGGGCCAGATTCCACCGGGATTTCCGTGTTAATTGGTGGGGCCTGCTAGAGTGGTCGTCGTACCGGGCCGATGGAAGGGTCCCGGCCCCGGCCCCCCGAACGAGGAGAACCATCCGCGATGAAGGTCTGGATCGACCAGGATCTCTGCACCGGCGACGGCCTCTGCGAGGAGATCGCCCCCGACGTCTTCACCCTGCTCGACGACGGCCTGGCCTACGTCAAGGAGGGCGACAAGGTGTTCTCCGACCCCGGTGGCCCCGCCGGCCTCGCCGCCGTGCCCGCCGGCATGGAGGAGGCCACCATCGAGTCCGCCGAGGAGTGCCCCGGCGAGTGCATCTTCATCGAGGTCGAGTGATCCCCGCGGCCTGAGCGCCGCACCCCACTCCCCCGGCCGCCAGCGCCGCGGTCAGTCGATGCACGGTCCCGTTCCCACCTGGTCCCGACTCGCCCCGTCGAGGACCTCGCGCAGTTCGTCGTCGGTAAGGGCGTAGGCCACCGCCGGCTGGTCCGGGGCGATGGCGAAGGCCACCCCCACCACCTCGCCGTCGGGATCGACCAGGGCCGACCCCGAGTCCCCCGGCGCCAGGTCGGCGGACAGCAGGAGGACGTCGCGGACGGTGACGGCGTCGTCGTAGATGTCCCGCCCCCGGGCCCGCACCCGTCGGGCCACCTCGTAGGGGGCGATGCGCAGGTCGCCACCGCCCGGGTGCCCGTAGACCCCGCCGATGTCACCGACCTCGGCGTCACCCAGCGGCAGGGGTGGCCGGTCGATGTCGGGCACGGCCAGCAGGGCCAGGTCCCGCTCCGGGTCGAAGGCCACCACGGTGGCCGCCGCCCGGGTGCCGTCGGTGCGCACCACCTCGGTCACCGAGTTGCCGGCCACCACGTGGGCGTTGGTGGCCACGAGGCCCTCCTCGACCACGAAGCCGCTCCCCTCCTGCAGCCGCCCGCACGCCTCGCCCTCGACCCGGACCGTCGAGAGGGCCACCCGCTGGCCCACGCCGGCGGGGATGCCCGTGGCCGCCGGAGGGTCGCCCAGGTCGGGCGCCGGACGGAGAGCGTCGAAGACCTCGGGGAAGCGGTCATCGCCCACCATCCGCCCGAGGGCGGCGAAGGTGTCGGGCGGCGCCGGGAGGAGGGCGTCGAGGGCCCCGGCCACCGACGAGTTGCGGGCCTGCTGCGCGGGCCAGCCGGGCACCGTGGCCAGCATGGGCAGGGTGAGCCAGAGCAGGACGAAGACGCCGATGGCGCCGGCCATGGCACCGAAGGACTGGTCGGCCCGCTGGGCGGCCCCGTCGGGGATGGCCACCCGGACCCGGGCC
>CAYTJS010000080.1:0-12830 GCA_964438115.1 uncultured Iamiaceae bacterium | reverse complement strand
TCCTCGTCGACGGTCACGGTGATCTTCCGTTTCGCCATATTTCGATACTACCAACCGGCCCGTCCCCCACGGAGGGGCCGACGGGTCAACGGGAGCGGAGGCGGGCGACCAGCTCGGGGACGACGTCCTCCCAGCGGGCGACGAGACCGACGTCGACCCAGTCGAAGATGGGGGCGTCACGGTCGGGGTTGACGGCGACGATGGTCCCCGACGCCCGCACGCCGACGGTGTGGTTGAACTTGCCGCCCAGGCCGAGGCCGACGTACAGCCGGGGCGAGATCGAGTGTCCGGTGATGCCGATCTGGCGGGCCCGGGGCAGCCACCCCTCGTCGGTCACCTTGCGGGTGGCGCCCAGCTCGGCCCCCAGGGCCTCGAGCAGCGGGGTGAGGTCGTCGTAGCGCTCGGGGTCGACACCCCGGCCGATGCCGACCACGACGTCGGCGTTGGCCATCAGGTCGGTGTCGTCGTCGCGGCGGCGGTCCTCGACCACGAGGCGACCGCGGGGCTCGACCACCACCCGCTCCTCGGCGACGGCCACCGGCGGGCGCGGGGCCGGCAGCGGGAGCATCCCCGCCCGCACCGTCGCCATCTGCACGGGCGAGTCGGCGGTGATCATGGCGGCCAGCCGCCCCCCGAAGGCCGGCTTCTGGGCCTCGAGACGGCCGTCGGTGACCGTGACGGCCACGGCGTCGCCGGTGAGCCCGGCCCCGAGGGCGGCCGCCGAGCGGGCGGCCACCTGGCGGCCCCAGGCCGTACTCGGGGCCAGCGCCGCCCACGGGCGGGCGGCGATCGCCCACCGGGCCAGCCCGGCGGCCACGTCCTCCTCGACCAGGGCGCCGTCGACGGCCACCACCAGGTCGGCGCCCCAGGTCCCCAGGGTCTCGGCCGCAGGCAGGTCGGCGGCCGCACCGATGGCGGCCACCCGACCGGGGAGCTGGCCGGCCAGGCGGGCGGCGGCGCCGAGCAGCTCGCGGGTGAGGCGCTCCCGGTCCCGCTCGACGACCACGGCGATCACCGGGCCGTCGACCCCCGAGGGGGCGGCCACGGGCTCGGCCTCGTCGACCTCGGCGGGCGGGTCGAGCAGACCCCGGTCGTCGAGCACGTCGACCAGGCGCTGGACCTGGGCCCAGACCGGGCCGTCGAGCACCTCACCCACCCGGCTGACCTCGAGCAGGCGCACGTCGCCCACCCGGGTGGGGCTGGCGGCGCTCCCCCACGGCCCGGCGCCGAGATCGGCGGCGGTCAGGGTGCGGATCCGGTCGGCGGCCACGGCGGCCCGGGCGTCGGGCGGCCGCTTGGCCGGGTCGCAGAGGCGCTCGGCACAGGACAACACGGCGGGCAGGGCCACGGTCGCGTCGACCCACTCGTCGTCGTGCTCGAGGCCCACCCGCACCCGGTCGCCCTCCAGCGCCAGCGCCTTCACCCCCGTGGCGAACGGCAGGTCGAGCAACTGGGCCAGCTGGGGCCCGACCTGGCCGGTGTCGGCGTCGACGGAGTTGAGCCCGGTCAGCACCAGGTCGAACGGGCCCTCGTGGGCCAGCGCCGCCGCCAGGGCCCGGGCCGTGGCCAGCGTGTCGGAGCCGGCGAACGCCGTGTCGCTGACCAACACCCCCTCGACCGCTGCGCCGTGGTCGTCGCCCCAGGCGATGGCCTCGCGCAGGCAGTCCTCCGCGGTGGGGGGCCCGAGCGTGAGCACGGTCACCGACCCACCGGTCGCCGCGGCCAACTCACAGCCCTTGGCCACCGCCCGCCGGCAGTAGGCGTTCATCTCCAACGGCAGGCCCTCGCGCACCAGGCGGCCGTCGGGGCCCAGGACCATCTCCTCGAAGGCCGGGATCTGCTTGACCAGGACGGCGATCCGCAGCGGCGTCACGGCCGGAACCCTACGGCCGGTGACCGAACGGGCGACTGCGGGAACCAAACGGACGGTTCGCACGACTGGTCCCTTCGTGAGACGACGTTGCCTTTGCTTTGTCCCCGTCCTGGCCGCCCTGGCGGCGGCCGCCTGCACCAGCGGGCCCGAGGTGGCCGAGCGCCCGTCCGTCGGGGAGCCGATCGTGGTCGGCTCCGCCGAGTTCACCCCCTACAACCTCTCGGTGGCGGCGACCCCGTCCGGGGACACGGTTGCCGTCGCCTGGAACGACTACGACGCCGACGCGGCCGAGGAACACCCCTTCGTCGCCACCAGCACCGATGCCCTCGAGACGTTCGGTGCGCCCCTCCCCGTCGACCCGCGGTCACCGTTCGTCGCCTATCCCCAACTGGCCATGGACGAGGAAGGCGACACCCTGATCGCCACCACGAACTACGAGGCCGACGAGGGTGACGGCCGCCCCGCCCTCTACGCCACCGCCGAGGAGGAGGTGGTGCCGGTCGTGGACCTCACCGCCGCGACACCGCGGGTGGCCTTCGGCGACACCGGCACGACCATCGCCACTGGAGCCGATGGCCGTCAGGTCCTGCTTGCCTGGCTGGCACCGGCGCCCGACGCCGACAGCCCCGGCCCTCTCGTGGCCGCGGTCAGTGAGGACGCCGGCCGGACCTGGGGCGAGCCGCAGGTGGTCAACGAGCGCCCGGCCGCCGTTCGAACCCGCGCCTTCGCGGCCGGGGACCAGTTGGGCATCGCCTACATCGAGGACGTCCCGATCCCCGACGCCCCCGTACCGACCCCGGCCCAGCCGAACCCGGTCACCTCCACGCCCGTGGCGTCGATCGTCCTGCTCGACGACGACGGGACCTTCGGGGACCCCATCGCCGCCAACGACACGGACCAGCCCGCCGCGATGCTCGGCCCGGGCGTCGGCGGAGGCGAGGATGGGGAGGTGCTGCTGGCCTGGGGCGTCCCGACCGAGGACGGCGACACCACGATCGTCGCCGCCGCCGACGAGGACGACGGGTTCGCCGGGCCGCTCACCGTGGCGACCCTCGACGCCCCGCCGCTCGCCATCGAGGCGACCATCGACGGTGACGGCACCGGCTGGGTGGCCCTGGCGACCGACGCCGACCTCCTCCTCTACCGGATCGTCGACGACGAGGTCGCGTCCGTCGAGGTCGACGCCGTCCCCCAGCCGACGGCCGAGATGGTCGATCTGGCCCCGCTCGAGGAAGGGGGCGTGGTGCTGGCAAACCTGGAGGACGGTGACGTCGTGGTGCGGACCGTGGACTCGTGACCCGCCGACTGCTTGCCCTGGTCGGGGCGGCCGCGCTGGTCGTCGCCGGCTGCACCGGTGACGACACCGGTTCCGGCTCGACCGCGGCCACCACCACGAGCGCTCCGCCCGACCCGGCCGGCACCCAGGTCGTCGGCGAGGACGCCACCGCCGGGGTGTCGATCGACGCCTCGGCCGACGGGCGGACCGTGGCGGTGGGCTGGTACCACCTCGACGAGCAGTCCGGCGAGGAGCAGACGCTCGTGGCGACGAGCACCGACGGCGGGGAGAGCTTCGGGGAGCCGGTCGTCGTGACCGAGCCGGCGACACAGGACCCGCAGGTGGCGGTCCTCGACGACGGGACCGTCCTCGTGGGCTCGCTGACCTATGACGTCACGATGCAGGTCGACCCCGACGACATCCGGTCGTGGCCGGGTTGGATGGTGCTGCACCGCTCGACCGACGCCGGCCGGAGCTTCCAGCAGGTGGCCGACCTGCGCGACCTCATCGGGGAGCGGGTGCTCACCCTGACCCAGCCCCCGACCTTCGCCGCCTCCGGGGACGGCCGCACCCTCGTCTTCGCCTGGCAGGACCGCACCCCGGCGACCGTCCTCGGCGACGACAGCCCGGCGCCGGTCGAGGGCACGGAGGCCGTCCCGGTGTGGGCCGCCGTGAGCACCGACGGCGGCGCCTCGTTCGGCACGCCCTACGCCGTGAGCGGCTCACTCTGTGGCTGCTGCCGGGTGGATGCGTTCGTCGATGGCGATCGCGCCGGCGTCGCCTACCGGGGGCTCGAACCCGTCGACGACACCCACGACGAGCGCGACGCCGAGATCGCGTACGCCGAGGGATCCTCCACGTTCGGCCCCGCGGTCGAGATCCACGACGACCAGTACGTCCTCGCCCTCGACGGTTGCCCGGCGTCGGGCCCCGGCGTCGACGGTCGATCGGGTGCAGTCCATGCCGCGTGGTGGACCGACCGCGAGGGCAGCGAAGGCTGGTGGTACGCCGCCAGCCCCGACGGGCGGACCTTCGCCGAGCCACAACCCCTCCCCGCCCCCGAGACGATCACCGCCTCGGTGGAGTTGGCCCTCGACGGCTCGAACGCGTCCTGGATCGCCGGGCTCGACTGGGGCGAGGACGGCACCGACAAGGAGCTCCTCGTCTGGCACGTGCCCGACGGAGGCGCCCCCGTCGCCGTCGCCGACGCCCGGGTGCCGGTCGCCTCGGCCGAGGAGGCCTACGACATCGCCGGCCTCGACGACCATGCCCTGGTCGTCTGGATCGACGATGGGGCGGTCAAGGTCCGGCCCCTGACCGCATGAGCGCACGACACCGTCGGTCCTTCCTCGTGTTCCTGCTCCTGGTCGGGGCCGTCGGCTGTGCCGGTTCGGGCGGCGACGGCGAGGCCGTCGACTACCAGGCCGAGGAGCTCCGCACCGGCGAACCGGTGGACCTGGCCGACCTGGCGGGTGACCCCGTGCTCCTCACCAGCTGGGCGACCTGGTGCGAACCGTGCCAGGAGGAGTTGCCGGCCATCGAGGCCTTCTACCAGGACCGACTCGACGACGGCCTGCAGGTGGTGGCGGTGAACGTCAACGCCATCGGGCCCGACGAACCCGCCATCGAGCCGATGGCCGACGGGCTCGGCCTCACGATGCCGCTGTGGCGTGACCCCGACAACCGCTTCGCCGTCGCCTTCGACGGCGTGGGGGTCCCCACCAACGTGCTCGTCGACGCCGATGGCGCCATCCTCCGCACCTGGGCGGGGGCGATCGACGTGACCGATCCCGAGGTGGTCGACGCCGTCGACGACGCCCTCGACGCCGCATGACCCCCCTGCTCGCCGATGTCGGCGACCGGGTCACCGACGGGTCCCTGCTGGTCGCCGTGCCCATCGCCCTCGCCGCGGGGCTGGTCTCCTTCGCCTCCCCGTGCGTGCTGCCGTTGGTCCCCGGCTACCTGTCCTATGTGACCGGTCTGACCGGCCAGGAGCTGGCGGAGGCTCCCGAAGATGGGCACCACTCGGGCACCGTCCTCATGGGCGCGCTCGGCTTCGTCGCCGGCTTCAGCGTCGTGTTCGTGTCCTTCGGTGCCATCTTCGGCGGCCTCGGCCAACTCCTGCGTGAGCACGCCGACACCCTGACGCGGCTGTTCGGCATCGTGACCGTCCTGCTCGGGCTCTTCTTCATGGGGCTGATCGGGCAGCGGTCCTGGCTCCAGCGTGACGTCCGGGTCCACCGGCTCCCCGGCGACGGACGGTGGGCCGGACCCCTCCTCGGCGCCGCGTTCGCGTTCGGCTGGACGCCGTGCATCGGCCCGACCCTGGCGGCCGTGCTGAACCTGGCCGCCACCTCGAGCAATGCCACCGCGGGCCGAGGCGCGTTCCTCTCCCTCTGGTACTGCGTCGGTCTCGGGATCCCGTTCGTCGCCTTCGGGCTGCTGTTCCGACGGGCAGCCGGGGCCTCGGCCACGCTCCGCCGCCACGCCGGGGCCATCTCGGTGGTGGGAGGCGCGCTCCTGGTCGCGGTCGGACTGGCGCAGCTCACCGGCGCCTGGGGGTGGCTCGTGGAAGGGATCCAGTCGCGGGTCGACCCATCCGGCCTGCCGCTCTGATCCCCGCCGGCACCCGGGACGCCGACGTGCCCACCCTCGACCCTCACCATCAATGGAGGACATACGGTCCGGATTCCGGTCCCCATTTCCTCCATTACGACGGGGGGCGAGCGGTCCGGCCGTCGTGCCTAGGGTCGGGGCCATGACGATCCTCGAGCAGTTCGCCCTGACCGACCGGGTGGCCGTCGTGACCGGGGCCGGCAAGGGCATCGGTGCGGGCACGGCCCGGGCCCTGGCCGAGGCCGGGGCCGACGTGGTCGTGGCCGCCCGCACCCCCGAGGACCTGGAGCGCACCGCCGCCGAGGTAGAGGCCGCCGGCCGGCGGGCCCTGGTCGTGCCCACCGACGTCCTCGAGCGTGAGCAGCTGGAACGCCTGGTGGCGGCGACGGTGGCCGAGTTCGGCCGCCTCGACCTGCTGGTCAACAACGCCGGCGGCTGGCCGCCCCAGCCGGCCCTGCGCACCGGCGAGGCCGCCTTCGAGCAGGCCCTGCGCTTCAACGTGGTGTCGCCGTTCCTGCTGACCCGCTTCGCCGTGCCGGTGATGGTCGAGACGGCGGGCGGCGGGGCCGTGGTCAACATCTCGTCACGGGCGGCGTCGATGGTGCAGCCGAACTTCGTCGCCTACGGGACGGCCAAGGCCGGGCTGTCGTTCATGACCCGCCAGCTGGCCAGCGAGCTGGCCCCCAAGGTGCGGGTCAACGCCATCGAGGTCGGCGGCATCGAGACCGAGGCCCTGGCCATGGTCCTCACCGACGACGGCATCCGCCGCCAGATGGAGGACAACACCCCCATGCGGCGCATCGGCCGCCCCGAGGACGTGGCCGCCGCCGTCGTCTACCTGGCCAGCCCGGCGGCCTCCTGGGTCACCGGCAAGGTCCTCGAGGTCGACGGCGGCGCCGAACACCCCGCCTTCACCATCCCGACCGCGGAACTCTGAGAACGACCGCCGCCGGGAGTGACGCTGCGCAGGCGCCAGCCGGAGCAGCACACACCCCAGGACGCCGAAAGCTGCCGTAGGCAGCAGTCGCCGCGAAGGCGGCGACGAGCAACATCGCCAGCGACACTGCGCAGGCGCCAGCCGGAGCAGCACGCACCCCAGCTCACCGAAAGCTGCCGTAGGCAGCAGTCGCCGCGAAGGCGGCGACGAGCAACATCGCTGTCAGACCCGGTCGAGCTCCAGCATGCGGATGGCGTTGCCGCGGAGGACCTTGTAGACGGCCTCGTCGTCGAGGCCGGCCACCATCTTCTCGGCGTAGGCCCGGCTGTCGGGCCAGGTCGTGTCGGTGTGGGGGTAGTCGGTCTCGAAGCAGACGTTGTCGGGACCCACGGCGTCGAGGTTGGCCAGCCCGTGGTGGTCGGCGGTGAAGCAGCCGAAGATGCGCCCGTAGTAGTAGGTCGACGGCGGGTCGGGGATGCGGTCCTTCGAGTGCATCCACGAGTCGTGGTGCTCCCACACCTGGTCGGCCCGCTCGAGGGCGTAGGGGATCCAGCCGATCTGGCCCTCGGAGTAGGCCAGCTTCAGCTCGGGGAACTCGATGAGCTTGCCCGAGAAGAGCCAGTCGCCCATCGAGGCCATCGAGTTGTTGAAGGCGAGCATGCCGCCCACGCCCTTGGGGGCGTCGGGCGAGGCCGCCGGGTTGGTCGACGACGAGCCGATGTGCATGCACACGGTCACCCCGTGGTCGTTGCACACCTGCCAGAGCGGGTCCCAGTAGCCGGAGTGGATGGTCGGCAGCTTGAGGTGGTGGGGCAGCTCGCTGAAGGCGATGGCCCGCACGCCGCGCTCGGCGTTGCGACGGGTCTCCTCGGCGGCCAACTCGACGTCCCACAGCGGGACCAGGCAGAGCGGGATGTTGTAGCCCCGGGAGGGGCCGCACCACTCCTCGACCATCCAGTCGTTGTAGGCCTGCACACAGGCCAGGCCCAGCTCCTTGTCCTCGCCCTCGTAGAAGGTCTGGCCACAGAAGCGGGGGAAGGTCGGGAACGGCAGTGACCCGTCGACCCAGTTCAGCTCGTAGTCCGCGATGCGAGCCTCGCGGTCGTAGCAGCCGGGGCGCATCTCGTCGTAGGTGATGGCCGACATCACCATCTGGGAGCGGTCGAACTCGATGGTGCCGTCCTCGGCGGTCGGGGTGGCCGACTGCGGGATGGCGACGAAGCGCTTGTGCACGTAGATGAGCTTGTCGTCGTAGTACCAGGCCGAGCCCCAGAGGCCCTCGGGGTCCTCGTGCATCTCGTACCGGGCCCCGGCCTTGTGCTTGAAGGCGCCCCAGCGCTTCTCCTCCACCCGGGGCCCCCGCTCCCGCCACTTCTCGGGCAGCCACGTCTGCCACACGTGGCGGGGCTCCACCACGTGGTCGTCGACGCTGATGATCTTGGGGAGCTCCGGCACGCCCCTGATGGTAGGACACGAACCTGACGCCGGCGTCAGGTCCTGTGGCACTGATAACAGTGTTACGGTCCGGCCATGACCGACACCCACCCGCGAGAAGAGGTCGAGGCCGCGGTTGACGCCTACCTGGCCCATCGCGACCAGTGCAACCGGGGCGAGGTGCCCTGGTCCTCGGTGATCCAGTTCTTCACCGAGGACATCGAGTTCGTCGACGCCGCCTGGGGGCGGCACCACGGCCGGGAGGCCGTCGCCCGGATGATGGACGAGGCCATGCGGGGCCTCGACGGGTTCTCGTACCCCACCGACGTCGTCGCCATCAACGGCGACGACGTGCTCATCACGTGGCGCCAGGTCGTCACCGGCCTGCCGGGCCGCGACGAGCCTCTCGCCCACACCGGGGTGACCATCCTCCGCTACGCCGGGGACGGGCTGTTCTCCTTCGAGGAGGACCTGATGAACGTCGCCGTCGTCGGCCAGGACCTGGTCGACGCCGGCTGGCAACCCGGCGCCGACTTCATCGCACCGCCCGCCTGAGCCGGGACCGGGTCACGACCCGGGCACGACGCTCCGGTAGGCGCTCAGCCCGGGTCCCGCCCGCTCGACCCGGCCGTCCGGCAGCACCACCTCGGCCTCGGCGCCGGCGGGCACCTCGACCTCGAGCTCCAGCTCGGCGCCGCGCAACGACCACGCGCTGCGCACCCGGCCGCGCCGGGCGTCGTGGGTCGCCTCGGCCCGGGTGATCCCGCCACCGGGGCAGGGGCGGACGGTGAACCGCTCGTAGCCGGGGTGGGCCGGGTCGGGCCGGAGACCACCGACGTAGCGGTGCAGGAACGAGATCACGGCGCCCTTGCTGTAGTGGTTCAGCGAGCCGACGCCGTCCTGGGCGTCGATGCCCTCCCAGCTCTCCCAGATGGTCGTGGCCCCACGGTCGATCATCGACAGCCACGACGGCGGCGTGTCCTGGTACAGCAGGCGGTAGGCGACGTCGAGGTGGCCGTTGTCAGCCAGCACCGGGAGGAGGTCGGGCGTGGCGAGGAAACCGGTGGTGAGATGATCGCCGGCCTCCTCGACGAGGGTCACCAGGTCGGCGGCGACCGACGCCCGGAGGTCGTCGGGCACGAGGTCGAAGGCCAGGGCCCGCACATGGTTGGCCTGCGACCGCGGCCGGAGGTGGCCGTCATCGTCGATGAACTCGAGCTGCCAGGCCGCGCGGCACGCCTCCGCCAGGTCGGCGTACCGGTCCTCCTCGGCGGGCCGGCCCAGCACGCGGGCCGCGGCGCTGAGCAGGGACGCCGACCGGACGAGGAACGCCGTGGCCACGTCGCCCATGTCCTGCTCGAGGGTGAACACCTCCTCGGGGTTGCCGCCCGGCTCACACCACTCCCCCCAGTGGAATCCGCTGTCCCACAGGTACTGCTCGTGGGGCGCGGGGTCGGGACGGGCCGCCACCCGGGAGCCGTGGCGACCGGTCCGGGCCCGCTCGGCCGCGAACCCGACCCAGCGCACCATGGCGTCGAAGCCATCGGCCAGGAACCGGTCGTCCCCGTACTCGACCCACATCTCCCAGGGCACGATCACCGCGGCGTCACCCCAACCCGCCGATCCGGTCATGAACGCGGCGATGTCGTTGTCGTGCCCCGCCGGGCCGTGGGGGTCGGGGAGGAAGTTGGGCACCCGGCCGTCGGGCCACTGGTCGGCCCGCAGGTCGCGCAGCCACTTGGCCGAGAAGCCGGCCACGTCGAAGAGGAACGCGGCCGTCGGGCAGAACAGCTGCCAGTCGCCGGTCCAGCCGGCCCGCTCGCGCTGGGGGCAGTCGGTGGGCACGTCGCAGGCGTTGCCCCGGAAGCTCCACACCGCGGCGTCATGGAGCCGCTGGAGTCGCTGTTCGTCGCAGGTGAACCACCCCGTGCGCGTGAGATCGGTGTGCACCACCACCCCCGTCACGTCGTCGGCGGTGAGGCCCCCGGGGTGCCCGGTCACCCCCACGTACTGGAACCCCTTGGTGGTGTGGCGGGGCTCGACGACGTCGCGGCCGACACCCCGGGACACCACCGTGTCCACTTGCCCCGCGGGGAGTGGTTGCTGGGTGACGAAGTCGAACGGGGCCAGGTGGTCGGTGGTGACCGCACCGGTCCCATCGAGCATCTCCCCGTGCACCAGCGTGATGGAGGTCCCCGCCGGGCCGAGATCGGCCAGGCGGACCCAGCCGTTGATGTTCTGGCCGAGGTCCACGACCTGCTCCCCGCCGGCCACGGTGGTGACCGACGCTGGCGTCAGCTCCTCGATGCGACGCACGGGTGGAGCCGGCGAGGTGGTGAGCGGACCCAGCGGATCGTCGGTCGGCACAGCCGGTGACCACCCGGTGTCGTCGAAGCCGGCCCGGTCCCAGCCCTCCGCCTCCCGCCGGAGGTCGGTGCCCTGGCCGTCGATGAGGTCGGCGCGGACCACGGCGCCCACCCCGCTGGCCCAGCCGTCCCCCGTCGCCACCACCTGGCGCGAGCCGTCCACCAGGTCGATCTCGAGCTGACCCAGCAGCGCCAGCGTCGACCCGAAGCAGTCGACCTCCCGGGTGAAGCCCGTCTTGCCCCGCCACCAGCCATCGCTCAACGCGACCCCGATGGCGTTGTCGCCCACCACGAGCAGGTCGGTCACGTCGTAGGTCTGGACGTCGAGCTGTGACCGGTACGCGGTCGTGCCGGGGGCCAGCTCCACGTCACCCACGCGGTGCCCGTTGAGGAACAGCTCGTAGAGGCCGTGGGCGGTGGCGTACACACGGGCCCGGGCCACCGGGCCGTCGGTGACGAACTCCCGGCGGAGGAGGTGGGCCGGGCGAGACCCGGCGGGGGCCCGATCAGGCTCGTGCGGCGCGATCCACCGGGCGACCCAGTCCGCCCCGTCGAGCAGGCCCACCTCCCAGTGGGCCCACGGCGACCAGTCGCTCTCGCCGAGGTCGGTCCACACCCGGACCCGCCAGTCGACCCGCTGGCGCGCGGCGGCCGGGGGCGCGCCGGGGGCGACGAGGAGGTGGTCCGGCCCCTCGACCCGGCCCGAGTCCCAGTCCCCGACCTGCAGTCGGTAGGCGTCCTGACGGGTGGCGCCATCGGGCAACCACCAGGACAGGCGGGGCCGGACCCAGTCCACCCCGACGGGGTCGACGAGGTGCTCCACCATCAGGCGCTGCGGTGCGGTCGTCATGGTGTGGCCTCCTCGCCGGGGTCGGTCCCCACGGCCTAACAAGGTTATGTACACTGCGGTCGATGTTCCATCGTGAACGATCGAACATCTTCCATCATCCGCGGTCGGGCTGAAGGGGGAGCGCTGGTGGCCGGCACGGACGAGGGCACCGCCAGCGCCCCACCGGGCGAACGGCCCGGCCTGGCCACGGCCGCGCTCGACCAGATCGAGGCGGGCGACGCCGAACGGGCCCGGGAAGAGGTCGTCTTCGCCGATGACCTCCTCCCCGGCGTCGGCGATGAGCCCCTGACCCTGTCCGACGGCCTGGCCGTCGGCGGCCGGTTCACCTTCGTGGTCCTCCTCGCCCTGGTCGCCCTCGAGGAGCTGGAGGGCGCCGCCCTCGGCGTGCTCGCCCCCGACATCCGCGACACCTTCGGCATGAGCGACGGGGCCATCGTCTTCCTCAGCGCGGCGGCCGGCAGCTTCATCGTCCTCGGCGCCCTGCCCATGGGCCTGCTCGCCGACCGGATGCGGCGGGCGCCGATCATCGGTTGGGCCAACCTCGCCTTCAGCTTCTTCGTCCTCTGTTCGGGCCTCGCCGTCAATGCCTTCAGCCTGTTCTGGGCCCGGTTCGGTGTCGGGGTGGCCAAGGCCAACACGCTGCCGGTCCACGGCTCGCTGCTGGCCGACACCTACCCGATCGGCGTCCGGGGACGGATCGCCTCCACCATGACCGCCACCGCTCGGGTGGTCGGAGCCCTCAGCCCGGTGCTGGTCGGGGCCATCGCCACGCTGGCCGGCGGACCCGAGGGGTGGCGGTGGGCCTTCTTCATCCTCGGCCTGCCCGCCGCGGCCGTGGCGATCGCCGCGTTCCGGCTCCCGGAACCGCCCCGCGGTCAGTTCGAGATGACCGATGTGCTCGGCGAGGTCATCGAGGACCGGCCCGCCGCCCCCATCTCGGTCGAGGCCGCCTTCGCCCGCCTGATGCAGATCCGCACGCTGCGCACCGTGATCATCGCGTTCGCGGCCATGGGCTTCGGCCTCTTCACCGGGCCGGTCCTGGCCAACCTGTACGTCGAGGAACGCTTCGACCTCGACGCGTTCGGTCGCGGGCTGATCGGCGGGGTCGGGGGCCTGCTCCTGCTCGTCGTCCTCCCCTTCGCCGGGCGTCACTACGACGGCCTCTACCGGCGGGATCCGTCCCGTGCCCTCACCCTCATCGGCCTCCTCATCCTGCCCGCCGCCGTGCTCACGCCGGTGCAGTACCTGATGCCCAACGTGGCCCTGTTCGTGGTGGCGGGCCTCCCCCAGCTCGTGCTGCTGTCCACCGCCTTCGCCCTGGTCGGGCCGGTGCTGCAGTCCATCGTGCCGTACCGGCTCCGAGGTCTCGGTTCGGCGCTCGGCGCGATCTACATCTTCTTCGTGGGCGCCACGGGCGGGGCGCTGCTGGCCGCGCTGTTCACCAACCTCTACGGGGTCCGGGCCGCGGTGCTGCTCCT
>CAYTJS010000079.1:0-13129 GCA_964438115.1 uncultured Iamiaceae bacterium | reverse complement strand
CCCAGGTCACCCTGGCCGGGATCGGCGTCGACGTCCTCGGCGAGGTGCCCCGGCTGTCCAACGACGCCGGCGAGGCCGCCTTCGACGCCGTGGCCCTCGGCGGACCGGCTGGTGAGGCCCTGCGCCGCTTGCACGCCGCCCTGGCCCCCCGTCTGGCGGCAACCGGGGCCAAGGTCGTCTTCGTGACCTCCGCCGTCGAGCGCGGTGTGACCGTGGGCCTCGCCGGTGGCCTGGCCGCCACCGCCGCCCTGGCCGGCCAGGACGCCCTCCTCATCGCCGGCGACCTGCGCCAGCCCCGCCTGCACGACCGCCTGGGCCTGGGCAACGACCAGGGCCTGGCCGAGGTGCTGGCCGGCGAGCGTCAGCTCACCCACGTCCTCCAGGGGTGGAGCGGGATCCCCACCCTCTGCGTGGTGACCGCCGGCCGTCCGGCGGGCGACCCCGGACCATTGGTGCAGGCCGACCGCCTGGCCGCGCAACTGGCCAGCATCCGTGACGAGTTCGGGCTGGTGATCATCGAGGGCCCGCCCGTGGGTGAGGCCCCCGACGCGTCGATCATGGCCTCGGCCAGCGACGCCGTCGTCCTGGCCGTGGACCCCCGCCGCAGCGCCGAGCACGAGCTGGGTGGGGCCGTCGGCGCCCTGCGCCGGGCCAACGCGCCGCTGCTGGGGGCCGTGGTGGTGGAGGCACGGGCCGGCCGCAACGGCGCCATGGCCTCCGCCCCGGCGGCGGCCTTCCCCTCCCGGGGCTGACCCGTGGCCGTGACGGCGGCGCCGGTCCCCGTGACCGTGGCCCCGGCCCCCACCCGCCGCGTCCTGCCGGCCGGCTGGGCGGTCGTGGCGATGCTGGCCGGGTACCCCGTGTGGTGGCTGCTCGGCCTGGGTGGATTCATCTGGCTGGTCCTCGCCGTGCCCATGGCGGCCTGGCTGATCACCCAACGCCGGGTGCTGCTCCCCCGCGGCTTCGCCGTCTACGCCGTGTTCCTCTGCTTCGTCGCCGCCTCCGTCGTGCGCATCGACAACGCCGAGCGCATGGCGGGGTACCTGGTCCGCGCCTCCTGGTACCTGGCCGCGGCCGTCCTCTGGCTCTACCTGGCCAACACCGAGCACAAGCTGGCCACGCGCCGGATCGTGAGTGCGGTGGTGGTCCTCTGGCTGGCCAGCGTCGCCGGGGGCTGGCTCGGCCTGCTGTTCCCCCTGGGCGGTTGGAGTTCGCCGGTGAGCCTGCTGCTGCCGGGCAAGCTGCTGGGCAACGAGTTGGTGCACTCCATGGTGATCCCGGGCTTCGCCGAGATCCAGGACTCGTACACGGGCTACCTGACCCGACCCAAGGCGCCGTACTTCTACACGAACGGCTGGGGCTCGGCGATGGCCCTCCTGACCCCCTTCGCCGTCGGCGCCCTGACCGTGCCCGGCATCCGGCCCTCACCCCGCCTCATCAAGATCGGCCTGGCCGCCTCGATCGTGCCGATCGTGCTGTCCCTCAACCGGGGCCTCTGGATGCTGCTCGTCCTGGGCCTGCTCTACACCATCATCCGCCGGTCACCGACGTCGCGGACACGGGGCCTGGCCGTGGTGATGATGGGCCTGGCCCTCGTCGCCGTCATGGTCGTCGCCACCCCGCTGGGAAACTCGGTCCGTGACGCCCTGAGCAGCCGGACCGGCGACAGCAACGAGCGGCGCACGGTGATCTACGAGGAGACCTTCGAGCGCACGGCCGAGTCCCCGCTGCTGGGCTGGGGCGGACCCCGGCCCAGCGAGCGCACCAAGCAGTCGGTCGGGACCCACGGCCAGGTGTGGAACGTGATGTTCTCCCACGGCTTCCTGGCGGTGGGGCTCTACGTCGCCCTCCTGGTCGGCCTCGTCTGGCGGACCCGCAACCCGGCGACGCCGCTGGGCATGGCCATGCACGTGGTCCTGCTGCTGGGCCTGCTGGAGTCCTTGTTCTACGGCCAGATCCCCCACCAGCTGTTCATCCTGGTGACGGCGGCGGCGGTGGCCTACCGCGACGCCCACGAGACGGCCGGGGCCGTGGGCACTCCTGCCTCGGGGTCGGGCCGGGTCAGGCCCGCGGGGCGGCGGTGAGAGGGGCCCAGGAGGGCGCCCCCGGACCGAGCAGGGCCCCCAGGGCCTCGAGGCCCGGCGCCAGGCGGGCCGTCAGGTCCGCCGCCAGCACCGGGTCGAGGTCCGAGGTGCCGGTCCGGTTCCACTGGCGGGTGGCCACGGGAAGGTCGGTCGCCAACCCGAGGAAGGCCCGGACCTCGGCCAGCACGGCGGCGTCGTCGGCATAGAAGTCCTCCGACCGCACCACCAGGACCTGGTCCCGGGGGTACACCGCCAGCCAGCGGGCCAGGCCCGTGGCGTAGTCGCTCTGGGCGAGGTAGCCGAAGTTCAGGTGGTTCCAGCTCACGTAGGCCGGGTCCTCGAGCATCCGCTCGACCTCGCCGGCCAACCGATCCGGCTCGGCGGCGACGGCCTCGGCGAAGGTGGGGATGGTCTCGATGCCCTGGCGGACCCGCTCCTGGTAGTGCGAATGCGCCCGGGCCACCGGCTCGCGGAGCACGGCCACGATGCGGGCGTCGGGGACGAGGGCCGCAGCCCGCGCCGCCGCCCACGGGTGGGACAGGTAGTACGGCGAGGCCTCCCCCACCACCGTGCCCGGCGCCAGCGCCGCGCGTCGCGGGAAGTGCGAGCGGTACCACCGCTCACCGCGGTCGAACTCCACGTCGAAGAAGTAGGTGCCCTTCAGGTCCTCCCGGGCCGGCCACAGGCGGGCCACCCCCGGGGTGCGCACCAGGTTGCGGTAGAGACTGGTCGAGCCGCCGCGCTTGGCCCCGATCACGAGGAAGTCGGGCCCGGCCCGACCGTGGGCGGTGAGCCGACCCCACTGGCGCAGCGCCGCCTTGGCCACCGGCACGACGGGCCGACGGAGGCGCCAGGCCAGACCCTCGTCGCGCCCGCGGTCGGGGTCGGTGCCCCGGTGGTCGCCGGGCAGGGCGGCCACCTCAGATCCCCCGGCCGAACCAGTTGGCGGCGCGCATGACCCGCTCGCCGCTGACCAGGCCGCTCGCCACCAGGGCGGCGACGTAGGCCCGCTTCTCGGTCGGGCGGATCCGGAGCACCTCGCGGATCAGCCGACGGGACCCGGCCCGGTCACCGGCCGCCGCCAGGGCGAAGGCCTGCTGGCCCCGGATCCGGGCCAGGGCCGCGGGATGATCGGCGAACTCCGGGTACTTGTCGAGCAGGTACTGGAGGGCGTCGTGGCTCAGCTGCCACCGGCGGGAGAAGAAGGACGCCTCTCCCCAGTGGATGATGGCGTAGGGCCCGTCGGCCACGGCGATGGGGGCATGGCGGGCGACCCGCAGCAGGAGATCGTAGTCCTCACCCAGGCTGCCCGGGAGCTCCTCGTCGACCAGGCCGATCCGGTCGAGCAGGAAGCGGCGGTCGAAGACGAACGTGCTGGAGTGGGCATCGGCCTGGCGGTCGAGCAGGAAGCCGTCGAAGGTCATCTCCTCGCTCGACGGGGTGCGGACGGTACGGCGGTCGCCGTAGCGGATCTCGATGCCGGAGGTGGCGGCCCGGGCGCCGGGGAGGGCCCGCATGGCCGCCACCTGGGCCGAGAGCTTGCCCGGGCACCACTCGTCGTCGTCGTCGCAGAAGGCGACCAGGTCGCCCGTGGCGACGAGGAGGCCGGTGTTGCGTCCCCCGGCGAGACCGGGCGTCCGGTCGTTCACCAGGACCCGGACCGGGCGGTCGGCGGCGAGGGCGTCGGCGACCAGGGCCTCGGCGGGCTCGCAGTGGTCGAACACGACGATGACGTCGAGCGGACCGTCGTAGTCGTGGTCCACGATGGCGGCCAGCGTGCGGACCAGCTCGGGCCGGCCGCGGGTGGCCACGATGGTGGTGACCGACGGGGCCCGGTCGACCTCCGTGGGCATCGGGGTGGCCTCGGTGGTCGTCATCGGGGTGCCTCCTGGGCGCGGCGGGCCCGGCGGTGCCGGGGTGGACGGGAGCGGACGAGGTCGTCGACGAGGGCCGCCACCCGGTCCACGGCGGCCCCGACGGTGCCGGCGTCGGCGGCCAGCCGGAGGGTGGCGGGGTCGGCCAGCGCCCCGGTCAGCGCGACGTCGAGCTCCTCGGCGGTGGCCACGAGGAGGATCCGCCCCTCGGCGGCCTGGTGGGCCGTGAACCGCTGCTGGTGGTCGTCGACGTGCTCGCCGGCGGCGGGATCGCGGGCCACCACGACCGGCAGGAAGCCCGCCGCCCGGCTCTCCATGATCGACGACAGGCCGCCGTGGGTGACCACGGCCGTCGCCGACGCCCGACGGTCGGCCAGGTCGAGGGGGTCGATGTACGCGCTGCCGACGGCGTGGCGGGGCGCGTCGGCGGTGCCGTGCTGGACGAAGACGTCCACCTCGGGGTGGGCCGCCGCCCACGAGTCGCACCAGTGGACGAGCCGGTCGAACCGGTGGTGGTCGGTGCCGACGGTGACGAGGACGGAGGGTCGGCTCACGGGTACAGCCCCCCGACGACGGTGCCCGACCCGTAGAGCCGGCGTTGGGACTCCCACTGGAGCAGGAACAGGTCGCTCAGCGGCCGACACAGTCGACCGGTGAGGCTGCGGCTGTCGATGCGGTCGTAGACCTCGACGAAGACGGTGCGGATGCCGAGGAGGCGGGCGAGGACGAAGAAGGGCACGGCCACCCCGGCCCCCGAGCTCACCACCACGTCCGGTCGCTCCTCACGCAGGACCCGCCAGGCCAGGACCAGGTTCCGGAGGAGGTTGGGGATGTTGCGGGTGGTCGGGTGGTGGGCGAAGACGACCCGGTCGTCACCGACGGCGGCGGCGCTGGGCGTGTCGAAGGTGACCCAGACCCGGTCGTGGCGCCCCCACCACGGCGCCAGCGGGAGCAGCTGGCCCAGGTGGCCGCCCCCCGACGCCACCAGCAGCAGCGTGTAGCGCCCGGTGTCGTCGGCCTCGGCGACGCCGGGGGGCGTCGGCTCGGCCGTGTCGATCGTGCTCATCGGTCCTCCGTGCCCACCGGCACCAGCTCGCCCGGCCGGCCGTGGTCATCACCACCAGTGAGATTATCACTACTCTCCGTGGTCTGACCAGGGCGGAGCATGGCGGCCAGCTCGGGGAGGCGCAGGGGTGCCGCCCACTGCCGCGCCGCCACGACGTAGGTCACCGCGGCGGCCACGAAGGTGACGGCCGTGGCCGGCCACGAGCCCCCGAGGACCACCCGCCCGAACGCCCCCACCACCAGGGCCCCGATGGTGGGGGGCAGGACGTAGAGGGCATCGGGGCCGAGGCCCCGGATGTCGAGCGACCGGCGGACATAGGGCCAGGGGCCGAGGTTGTAGGCGAGCAGCCCCACCGCCCACGCCACCGCGGCACCCATCAGCCCGTAGCGGGGCGTGAGGACCGCGTAGAGCACGCTCATCAGGGCCAGCGAGGCCCCCACGTTGAGCAGGGAGAGCCGGGCCCGCCCGCCCATGAGCAGCACGTTGTCCAGGTGCCCGAAGGCGGTGCAGACCATCATCGCCGCCGCCAACAGCTCGAGGGCGCCGGCCCCGACCTCGAACTCGGGGCCGAACAGGGCCAGCACGACGTCGCCGTGGGTGATGAGCACGATGGCGGCGGGCCAGACGAGCAGCATCGTCCAGGCGGTGAGGCGCTGGACGAGCCGCTCGGCCCCGGCCCGGTCCCGGCGGGCCAGCAGGGCGCTGATCTCGGGATTCATGGCCTGGCCCACCGAGTAGATGACCAGGTTCAGGGCGCCGATGATCCGCGCCACGACGACGAAGACGCCGGCAGTCGCCGCCCCGGCGACGGCCCCCACGATCACGACACCGATGCGGTCCTGGGTCGTCTGCAGGGTCTGGGCGAAGCCCCGGACGGCGGCGTAGCGCCAGAACTCGCCCACCAGGCCCGGCGATGGTGTCCCTCCGCGGGGGTCGCGGCGGACGAGACGGACCAGGCTGAACCCGGCGGTCAGCGTGGTGAGGGCGAGGGGCACTCCCCAGGCCACGGCCAGGGCCACCAGCCCGCCGTGGGTCAGGGCCACGGCGGCCATGAACACGGCCTGCAGGCCGGGGCGCAGGATGCTCACGTCGCGGACGGTGGGCACCATCGTGCCGTAGCCCCGGGTGGCGCCGGTGAGCACCTGCACGGCCACGAAGGCGGGCAGGAAGGGGGCCATGGCCGCCATCACCGCGGCGTAGTCCCCGTCGGCGGTGGCCTGGCCGCCCCCCACCGCCCCGGCCACGGCCACGACGCCGACGGCCACGACGATGCTCAGCCCGAGCACCGGCCAGAGGGCCGTGTTGATGGTGGGGACGACGTCGGCGTGCCGGCCCCGGGCCCGGAAGCGGGAGATCGAGAAGACGAGGCCCGTCTCGGACCCCAACTTCACCGTCGTGCCGATGATGGTGAAGAGGGCCACCGCCCCGAAGAACACGCCGGAGCCGGCGGCCCCGTACTCCCGGGCGACCAGGACCACCAGGGCGAGGTTCAGCACCATGCTCGCCAACGAGCCGGCGACGTTCAGCACGCCGCCCCGGGCGGCCGAGGTGGTGCTGGCGGTGCTCACGGGACCGTCCGCAGGCCGGCGGTCAGCCGGGCCAGGGCGGCCGGGCCCAGCTCGTGGCCGTGGTCGACCCGACCGGCCCGACGGGCGTCGCGGTCCCGACGGGCCACCTCGAGCAGGTAGAGGGCCGCCTCGGGCGACGTCGGGTCCTCGGCGGCCAGGGCCGTCGACGCCGAGTCCCCCCGGAGGTGGGTGGCCACCATCACCGCCTCGTGCCGCAGGTCGCTGCCCAGGGGCAGGCCGTCGGCGGCGAGCTCCCAGTCCCACACCAGCACCTCGTGACGGCGACTGGCCGTGTTCCAGGGGCTGAGGTCACCGTGCCAGGGCCCGACGGTGACCCGACGGGCGCCAAGGCGGTCGACGACGAGGGCCACCGCCGCGGCCAGCTCGTCGTCACCCCCAGCCATCGCCTCGTTCCGGGCCCGGGTCAGGCCGGGGGCGTCGGCCACCGCCACCTCGGCCACCGGACCCAGGGCCAGGACGGATTCGACCAGGCGATGGCGGGCCCAGCCCGGCCGGCGCCGGGGCAGTCGGGGCAGGGCCAGGGGCTCGATGACGAGGACCGGACGGCCCTGCCAGGACAGGAGGGCCTCGACGCGCGGGGCCCGCAGCGGCGCCGGGGCCGACGCCGCCCGGGTCAGCCACTCGTGCTCGGTGCGCACGTAGCGCTCGCTCACGTCATCGACGGCGACCTTGGCGAAGGCCACCGGCCGGCCGTCGGGGGCGAACAGGGCGAGGACGGGCTTGGCGTTGTACTGGCCGGGCCGGGCGGTCACGGCGGCGAGCAGCCGGGCGTGGCCCAGCTCGGCGGCGAGGCGGGCGACGAGGAACCGCTCGGGGTCGTCGAAGTCGTCGGCGCCGGCGACCGCACCCACCCGGGCGGGCCACCACCGCTGGACCACCCCGGTGCGCAGCGACGCCTCACCGGCCCACTGGCGCACCCGGGCCCCGACCGACATCCCGTCCCAGTGGCGGCGACTCGTCGCCGCCGCCGCCCGTCGCGACCCCAGCGGGACGAGCAGCTCGGGCTCACCGGAGGCCGGGCGGGCCAGCCAGGCGGCGCGGGGGTCGCCCCGCTCCACCCGGCCGAGGGTCAGGGCCGCCGTCGGCGCCACCAGGCCGGACCGCAACCAGTCGAGCGCGGCCGACGTCGGGGCGGCCGCGGGCCCGGCCGGCGCCACCTCCGTCCCTGTCACCGTTCGGCCTCCTCGGCCCGGGCCGGCCGTCGACCCAGGTTCTCCCTACAGCTGTCGGCACCACGCGCCGAAGAACAAGGCGAACAGCACGACGAGGCGATCGAGGGAACGTGCCGTGAACAAGACCAAGGCGATGCGTGCGGGCCTGACGGCCCTGGCGGTGCTCGTGGGCGCGAGCGGGTGGGCGGTCCCGGGGACCGCCGACGCCGCTGCTCCTGTCGGCCGGGAGGCGGCGCGCTTGAACGCGGCTCCGACCACGGCCGTGATCTCGCCCAGCGGGCCGACCGCCGGGCCGGTCGTGGTTCGGGGCCGGGCGGTGGACGACCGGGCCATCACCCGGGTCAAGCTGACCGTGAAGGATCGGACCACCGGCCGCTACTGGAACCCGGCCCGCCGCCGCTGGCAGGCCCAGTGGCTCTGGTACGACACGACCCTGGCCAGCCCCCGGGCGGCCGCCACCGAGTGGACCTTCGCCTTCGACCCCCCGACGGGCTCGGGCCGCTACCAGGCCACCGCCGTGGCCTGGGACGACGCCGGCGTCCGGGACCCGGGGGTGGCCCGGCAACGCTTCACCGTCACCGACCTGGCCACGGCCGTGGCCCCCACCACCACGATCACCAGCCCGGCCGACAACGCCCTGCTGGAGGAGGGCGCCATCGAGGTGACCGGGACCGCGACCGACGACCGGGCCGTCGGGGTGGTACGGGTGAGCCTGCGCGACCTCGAGACCGGCGCCTACTGGAACCCCGATCTGGCGACCTGGCAGGCCGACTGGGCCTGGTTCCCCGCCGCCGTGGCCGCACCGGGTGCGACCACCTCGACGTGGACGTGGACCTTCGCCGGCGTCGGCACCGGCGGGTCCGGCCGGTACCGGATCTCGGCCACCGCCTGGGATGCCGAGGGCCTGCAGGACCAGACCCCCGCCCAGGTCAACGTGACCATGGCCGTCTCCGAGGCCCCCGGGGGGGCGCGCACGCTCGTGTGGAACGACGAGTTCGACGGCCCGGGCCTCGACCCGACCCGGTGGAAGACCTTCAGCGGCCTCTACAACACGCCCTACTGCGTGCAGGACTACACGGCCCGCCCCGAGAACGTGCGGGTCGAGGACGGCCGCCTGCTCCTCACCGCCCGACGGGAGAGCTCCAACGGGCAGGACTACACGTCGGGCATGGTCGTCTCCAACGACCTGCGCCGGCCCGCGGTGAGCGCCCACCGGGGCAACACCGCCTGGCGCTACGGCCGCTTCGAGATGCGGGCCCGGGTGCCCGACGTGGCCGGGCTCTGGCCGGCCTTCTGGATGCGGCCCCGCGACGGGGTCTACGGCTCCTGGCCCCGCAGTGGCGAGATCGACATCCTCGAGTACGCCGGGCCCCGCCCCCGCAGCTGGACCGACCGGCGGCTCGTGCACGACCTCCACTTCTGGTCGGCCACCGCGGCGGGCAACCACGCCTCGGCGAACGGCCAGGTCAGGGTGAGCGAGGCGTGGCTCGACGAATTCCACACCTTCGCCGTCGAGTGGGACGAGTCCGGGTTCCGGTGGTTCGTGGATGGGCGCCTGACCCACCAGGCGCCGACGGCGACGACCCCCTGGGCCGCGCCGAACGCCGCCTCGCCCGCCCCCTTCGACCAGCCGTTCTTCATCACCCTCAATCTGCAGGTCGGGGGGTGGGCCGGGGCCGTCGATGACGCCGGGCTCCCGGCCGCCTTCGAGATCGACTGGGTGCGCGTCTACCAATAGCGCGACGGCGCCCTCGTAGCCTCCCCTACGATGTCGGCGAGCGCGGTGGACGCAGAGGGGTCCTTCGAGGGCGAGCGCACCTTCACCCCCGGCACCGCCCGGGCGGCCCTGCGGCACCGGACCTTCCGCCGCCTCTACTGGGGGGCGTTCGGCTCGAACATCGGCTCGTGGATGCAGAACGCCGTCCTCGGCGCCTACGCCCTCGAGCTCACCGACTCGGCCAGCTTCGTCGGCCTCATCGTCTTCGCCCAGCTCGGCCCGCTGCTCTTCTTCGCCCTGCTCGGTGGGGCCCTGGCCGACCTGGTCGACCGGCGGATCCTCCTGCTCGTGGTGGCGGTGGAGCAGCTCGTGTTCTCGATCGCGCTGACGCTGCTCACCACCACCGAGGACCCCGACAAGGCCCTGCTCGTGGTCATCGTCCTGGCCATCGGCATCGGCCAGGCCATCCACGCCCCCACCTACTCGGCCACCCTGCCGGCGCTGGTGCCGCGGGAGGACCTCGGTGGGGCCATCTCGCTGAACTCGGCCCAGATGAACGCCTCGCGGGTGGTGGGCCCGGCCATCGGCGGCGTGCTCTACGCCGCCGTCGGCGTGTCGTGGGTGTTCGCCGTGAACGCCGCCACCTACCTGATCGTCATCGCCGTGCTGCTGGCCATCCGGCTGCCGCCGGTCGCGCGCGACCCCGCCGAGCCGGCGGGCTGGCGCCGCCTCCTCGGCGGGTTCGTCGTGGCCGCCAACGACCGGACCGTGCGGCGGGTCCTGATCACCATGGCCCTGTTCTCGCTCTTCTGCCTGCCGTTCGTCACCCAGATGCCGACCATCGCCGAGCGCAACCTGGGCATCGCCGCCCGCAGCGCCGCCTTCGGCCTCTTCTACGCCTGCCTGGGCATCGGCGCCGTCATCGGCTCGCTGTCCATCGGCACCGTGTTCGCGTCCTCCTCGAAGCGCCGGTTGGTCCGCCAGGGCCTCGGGCTCTTCGCCGTCTCCCTGGCCGTCCTGGCCCTCATCCGCTCGCCCGGACTCGCCTACCCGGTCACCATCGTCGTGGGCAGCGCCTACTTCGGAACCGTGACCTCGCTGTCGACGGTGCTCCAGGAGCAGTTGGACGACCGCGTCCGGGGCCGGGTGATGGCCCTCTGGGTCATGTGCTTCGGCGGGACCGTCCCCATCGGCGGCCTGCTGGCGGGGCCGCTGATCGAGGCCACGTCGGTCACCGCGGTGATGCTCGGCGGGGCGCTGGTCGCCGCCCTGCTCGGCCTGTGGGCCTACTTTTTCACCAGCGAGCCCTCCGGCCGACGGGCCCGCCGCCTGGGTGTCGAGCCCCTCAGCTGAGGAGCAACCGCTCGGCCAGGTGCTCGAGGCCGGCCACCCGGCTGCCCTTGACCAGGACGGCGTCGCCGGGGCCCAGGGCGCCGAGGGCGGCCACCGCCCCGTCGACGTCGGGGACCACCTCGACGCCGTAGTCGTCCACCCCCACGGCGATCAGGCGGATGCCCAGCTCGGCGGCCCGGTCGGCCACCCGCCGGTGCTCCTCGTCGTGGTGGTCGCCCAGTTCGGCCATCGTCCCCAGCACGGCGCTGCGCCGGTGGGCGGGCAGCTGGGCCAAGGCCTCGAGGGCCGCCAGCATCGACGCCGGGTTGGCGTTGTAGGCGTCATTCAGGACCCGGGCACCGGTCGGGGTGACGCCCAGCTCCATGCGCCAGGGCGACAGCGTGGCCGCGGCCAGCCCGGCCACGACCCCGTCGAAGTCGGCCCCGGCCGCCAGGGCGGCGGCGGCGCCGGCGGCGGCGTTCTCGGCGTTGTGGAGGCCCCGGACGGCGAGCGCCACCTCGGACCGACCCCACGGCGTCACCAGGTCGAATCTCGGCGTCAGGTCGTCGCCCAGCACCACCCCCTCGGCCCGGACGTCGCCCCGGTCGACGCCGTAGGTGAGCACACCGGCCACGGTCCGGCGGGCCATGGCCGCCACCCGCTCGTCGCCCAGGTTCAGCACCGCCGTGCCCGACGGCGGCAGGGCCTCGACCAGCTCGCCCTTGGCCACGGCCACGTCCTCGATGGTGCCGAACCGCTCCGTGTGGGCCAGGGCGACGGCGGTCACCACCCCGATCGTGGGCCGGGCCACCTCGCACAAGGTGGCGATGTGGCCCACACCCCGCGCCCCCATCTCGACCACCGCCACCTCCGAGCCGTCGGGCACCTCGAGCAGGGTCAGGGGCACGCCGATCTCGTTGTTGAACGACCGGACGCTGGCACTGGTCCGACGGCTGGGGGTGGCGGCGGCGGCGATCAGGTCCTTCACCGAGGTCTTGCCCACCGAGCCGGTGACGCCGACGACGGCGACCGGACGGGCCGGGGGCACCGGGTGGTCGAGCCGGTCGCGGGCATGGGCGCCGAGGGCCCGGAGGCCCTCCTCGACGTCGGGGACGATGACGGCGGGCCCGTCGTCGACGGGTCGGTCGACGAGGACCGCGGCCGCCCCCGCCTCGCGGGCGGCCGGGACGAAGTCGTGGCCGTCGCGACCACCCCGCACCGCGGTGAAGAGCTGGCCCGGGCGCAGGGCCCGACTGTCCATGGTGGCGCCGTCCACCACGAGCTCCGGCGACCCGACCAGGTGGCCGCCGGCAGCCAGGGCCACTTCCTCCAGGGTGAGGCGCATGCCCCAGTTGTAGCGTGACGTCGTGCCCGAGGAACGTCCCCCCGTCCGCCTGGTGGTGCTGTTCGGGGGTCAGTCCGCCGAGCACGACGTCTCCTGTGTCACCGCCCGCCACGTGGTGGCCGCCGCCGACCCCGACCGCTACCGGATCGACCCGGTCGGCATCACCCGCGACGGCACCTGGGTCCGGGCCGAGGACGCCCGGACCGCCCTGGCCCGGGGCGTGGCCGCCCTGCCCGAGGCCCTGGTCGCCGACGGCTCCGCCGTCGACCACGAGACCGCCGTGGTCCCCCTCGCCGACGAGACCGTGGTTGTCTTCCCGCTGCTCCACGGACCCATGGGCGAGGACGGCACCGTCCAGGGCCTGCTCGAGCAGGCCGGGGTCCCCTACGTCGGCGCCGGCGTGCTGGGCTCGGCGGTGGCCATGGACAAGCCCACGGCCAAGAAGCTGTGCGCCTTCGACGGCATCCCCCAGGCCGACTGGCGGGCCTACCGCAGCACCGACCTGCAGGGGCTGCCCCTGGACGACATCGAGGCGACCCTCGGCCTCCCCTGCTTCGTGAAGCCGGCCAACCTCGGCTCCTCGGTGGGGGTCAGCAAGGCCCACGACCGCACCGAACTGGCCGCCGCCCTCGAACTGGCCTTCAGCTACGACGAGTGGGTCGTGGTCGAGGAGGCCGTCGTCGCCCGCGAGATCGAGGTGGCCGTCCTCGGCAACACCGAGCTGCGGGTGTCGGTGCCCGGCGAGATCGTCCCCGGGGCCGAGTTCTACGACTACGAGGACAAGTATCTCGACGGGACGGCCCGGACCCTGATCCCCGCCGACCTGACGCCGGAGGTGACCGCCCAGGCCCAGGAGCTGTCCCGGCGGGCCTTCCGCACACTGCACGCCGACGGCATGGCCCGGGTCGACTTCCTCTACGAGGAGGCGGGCCGCGGGCTGCTGCTGAACG
>CAYTJS010000078.1:0-13187 GCA_964438115.1 uncultured Iamiaceae bacterium | reverse complement strand
CGAGGTCCTCGGCGTCGGCCGGGTTGCGGGTCATGCGCAGGGCGGCCGAGTAGAGGCCGTCCATGAGCGGCATGGCCTGCTCGGCGAAGGTGGCCTGGTCCGCCATCGGTCCGACCCTAGGGGACGAGGGTGTCGTCGGGCACCAACCCCCCTGGCGGGGTGGTCGGGGGGATCGTGGTCAGGGGAGCCGTGGTCGGGGCCGGCAGCGTGGTGGCGGGGAGCGTGGTGGCGGGGGCCGTCGTGGTGGGCGCGGGCGGGCCCGGTGGCGGGGGTGCCGGGTGGAGGGCGGCGTCGGTGGCCCGCAGCCAGAGCGCTATGCGGTACCGCTCGACCGGCCGGTCCGGGCCGAAGGTGGGTCCGGGCGCCACGATGCCCTCGGCCACCGCCCAGCGCAGGGCCGGACGCAGGTAGGGCGGGATCGGGTCGGTGAAGCCGTGGGGCCGGAAGGGCGCGGGCGATCCGGCCGCCCGCCAGAGCAGGTCCACCAGCTCGGCCCGGGTCATGGCCACGTCCGGCTCGAACACGGGACCCGACCCGTGGGGGACGCGGGGCACCGCCCCCGACCACCAGGCCCAGCGCAGGGCCCTCGCCGTGGCGGGCGTCCCGTCGGACCAGCCGTGCGGGCGGCGCTCGTCGGGGGCGCCCATCAGCCGCCACACGGCCACCAGGCCCTGGCCCCGCGTGATGGTCGGGCGGAACAGGCCGACCCGGGCCCGGTAGCTGGCATTGTCGTAGCCCCGCAGCAGCCCCCGGGCTGCGGCCCAGTTGATGGCCTCGGACCCGAACTGGGTGTCGGGCACGTCCCAGAAGGGACCGCTTCTCGCCCCGTCGTCGCAGCCCCGGACGGCGCTGGCCACGAGCCGCCCCAGCTCCCGCTCCCCCGCCGCCGTCAGGTGCAGGTAGTCGCCGAGGAAGTAGGGCGAGGGCGCTCCGGCCAGCTCGGTCCAGGCCGAGTAGTGGAGATAGCGGGCGGTGGGGTACTCGCGCACCACCCGGTGGACGATGCGGTTGTAGCGCCCGGCCAACTGGTTGATGGTCGGGTACGCCCGGTTGCCACCGGGCTTCTGGTCGACCCAGACCACACAGCTGGTGTGGGGCGTGACGGCGTCGAGGAAGCGGCGCATCTCGGACTCGAAGCGCCGGGGCGGGATGCCCCAGAAGGCGTCGCCGGTGCCCAGCTCGGCGACCACGATGTCGGGGCCGCCGGGGGCCTTCACGATCGGGCGCAGGAGCGGCAGGTGGTAGCCGATGTAGCCGGCGCCGATGGCGTGGTAGTAGGCGATCGGGTGGGTGTCCTCGACCGCGGCCCGGATCTCGGGCTCGGCGTCACGGCCGATGGAGTCGCCGACGAAGGCCACCGCGGGCGGCGGGGGCGGGGGCCCGGCAGCTGCCGGTGGGGCCGCGGGCGCAGCACCACCGGCCACGAGCAGCCCGGCGAGCAGCAGGATGGGGGCGATCCTCCGCACGACGCCTCGACGCTACCGGCACCACCGCGGGCGCCGCCGGTCGCGGCCTGGTACACCCGGGGGATGCAGGTCGTGTACTCCGAGACCCACCGGAAGCACCATGCCCGGGGCGAGCTGATCGACGGGACGATGCAGCCCGCCCACGAGCGCACCGAGCGTGCCGAGATGGTGCTGGACGCCGTCGAGCGGGCCGGTCACGGGCCGGTGCTCGCCCCCACCGCCCACGGCCGGGGGCCCCTGGCCCGGGTGCACGACGAGGGCTTCCTCGACTTCCTGGTGGAGGCCTGGGACGACTGGGTCGCCGAGCACGGCGACGACAACGACGCCCTGGGGCTGGCCTGGCCGACCCGGCGGATGCACCAGCGGGTGCCCACCGCCATCGACGGCCGCCTCTCCTACTACTCCTTCGACGCCGGCTCGCCCATCACCGCCGGCACGGCCGAGGCGGTGTGGTCCTCGGCCGACGTGGCCCTCACCGGCGTCGACCTGGTGCTCGGCGGCGAGCGGGTGGCGTTCTCGCTGTGCCGGCCCCCGGGCCACCACGCCGCCGCCGACTTCTACGGCGGCTACTGCTTCGTGAACAACGCGGCGGCCGCCGCCCAGGCCATCCGCGACGCCGGGATGGACCGGGTGGCGATCGTCGACGTCGACTACCACCACGGCAACGGCACCCAGGACATCTTCTGGGAGCGGGGCGACGTGCTGGTCGTCAACCTCCACGGCGACCCCCGCCAGGAGTACCCCTACTTCGCCGGCTACGCCGACGAGCGGGGGGACGGCGCCGGCGTCGACGCCAACCGCAACTACCCCCTGCCCTGGGGGACCGGGGCGGTCAACTGGTTCGCCGCCCTCGACGACGGCCTGGGCCACGTGCGGGCCTTCGCCCCCGACGCCGTGGTCGTGAGCCTCGGCGTGGACACCTTCAAGGACGACCCGATCTCCTGCTTCGAGCTGGACACCGCCGACTACCCCGTCCTCGGCGCCCGCCTGGCCGGCCTCGACGTGCCCACCCTGGTCGTGCTCGAGGGCGGCTACGCCGTCGAGGCCATCGGCACCAACGTGGCCGGCGTCCTCACCGGCTTCGAATCCGGCTGAATCGCCGTGAGGGCTAGCGTCGCCGGCATGGGGATCGCCTCGGACCTGGGGTACGAGCACCGGCGGCCCAACGCCTTCCAGCGCGGTATGCAGGCCCTCGGGTCCTCCACCGCCGGGGCGTGGATGTTCTCAAAGACCCTGCAGCCCATGGACCGGGCGGTGCGGGCCCTGTCCCGGGGCCGGGCCAGCGCCCCGGGCCTGCTGGCCGGGCTGCCGGTCCTGTGGGTGACGACCACCGGCCGCAAGAGCGGCCAGGCCCGCACCGCGCCGCTGATCGCCGTGCCGGTCGGCGAGGACGGCCTGGCCCTGCTGGGCACCAACTTCGGGCAGGCGACGACGCCGGCCTGGGTCCTCAACCTCGAGGCCGACCCCTCGCTGCGGGTGGGCTTCGGCGACACGGAGATCGACGCCGTGACCCGGCCCGCCACCGACGCCGAGCGGGACGAGGTCTGGTCCCGCAGCCGGGGCGTCTACGGCGGTTACGAGAAGTACCAGGAGCGCATCGCGGGCCGCACCGTGCGCATCTTCGTCCTCGAGCCGGCCTGACGCGCGGGGGCCACACCGGCGGCCCCCGCTCCCCCGTCCGGTGGACCCGACCTCCTTCGGACGGCGCCGCTCCCTAGCCTGCGGGCATCCGCCGCCTCCTCGTCGTCCTGCTGCTGCTCGCCGCCGTTGCGCCCGTGGCCGCACCCGTGGCGGCCCAGGGGGCGGGCACCCCGGCCGTCGAGCCCGGTCCCATCGACCCGGCGCTCACCGCCCAGCCGGCCCCCGACGTCCCCGTCGGCGACGACCCGCTCCCCCAGAGCATCGTCTCGGCCGAGAGCGTCCTGCCCCCCGACACCCGCACGCGCGTGCAGGCCACCACCGAGTTCCCCAGCTCGGCCATCGGCCTGCTCACCCTCGAGCAGGGCGGCAACTTCTTCCAGTGCTCCGGCTTCCTGATCGACGCCAACACGGTGCTGACCGCCGGCCACTGCGTCGACGAGGGTGGTCCCGGTGGGGCCCGGTCGACCCAGCTCCTCTTCACCCCCGGCCAGAACGGGGGCCAGGCGCCCGTCGGCTCCTGCGGGGCGACCGCCGCCGTGCCCTCCCCCGGCTGGGAGGCCGTCGGCAACGAGGAGGAGGACTGGGGTCTGGTCCAGCTCGACTGCCTCATCGGTGAGTTGGTCGGCTGGTTCGGCCTGGCCGATGTCGATCCCACGGGCCTGCCCGTCCACGTGCGGGGCTACCCCGGCGACCGGCCCTACGGGACGATGTGGGACGGCACCGGCACCGTGGACCAGGTGGTCGGGACCCAGGCCTTCTACCCGAACGACACCTTCGGCGGGATGTCGGGCTCGCCCGTCTTCGCCGACCTGCCCGCCTGCGGCGGCCCCTGCGCCGTGGCCGTCCACGGCTACGGCCTCCACGGCGTCACCGCCCCCCACAGCACGCTCAACCACGGGGTCGTGCTCGACGCCGCCCGGGTGGCCGAGATCGCCGTGCTGGCCGCCGCCAACGACCGCGCCGACACCACCCCGCCCGCCATCGAGCTGGTCCGGCCCGGCGATGGCGCCAGGTTCGCCGTGGGCGCCCCGGTGACGGCGGCCTACCGCTGCGTCGAGCCGGCCACGGGCTCGGGCCTGCGCTCCTGCACCGGCACGGTCGCCAACGGCGAGGCCGTCGACACCAGCCCGGGCACCCACACCTTCGTGGTCACCGCCGACGACGGCGCCGGCAACGTCGCCACCGTCGAGCACACCTACCTGGTCGGCACCGCCGGCCCCGTCACCGCCACCCCCCCCTTCACCGGCTGATCCCCCAGGTCGAGGCACTGGCCTCCCGAAACGGGGGGCTGACGCCTCGACCTCCGACCGACCGGGCGTGAGGGCCCCCGCTCCGAGCAGCGCCTCACCCCCGAGCAGGCCGAGGCCGAGGCCAAGGAGGTGCTCCGGCAGTAGGTGGGGCCCGTCCGCCCCGGCGGTTGTGCTGCACTTGACGGGATGATGTTCACCGCCGACGCCGTGCCCGGCCTGGCCGACGGCACGATCACCGTCTCGTTCCGGCGCTGGAAGCGGCCCCAGGCCAAGGTCGGCGGGACCTTCCACAAGGGCGACCTGTGGTTCGAGGTCGACGCCGTGGACCTCGTCACCGTCGGCTCCATCACCCGGGCGGACGCCCGGAAGGCCGGCGAAGCCGACGTCGCGGGGGTGCGGCGCCGGCTCGGCGACCCGCCCGACGACACCGAGGTCCACCGGGTCGCCTTCCACCGCATCCCCCCGGCGCCGCCGCCCACCCACGAGGATGCGCTCGACGACCAGGAGGTGGCCGAACTGACCCGCCGCCTCGATCGTCTCGACCGGGTCAGCTCGTGGGGCGCCTGGACCCGACCGACGCTCGAGCTGATCGCCCGCCGGCCCGGCGTCGTGTCCACCGTGCTGGCCGAGGAGCTGGGCCGGGACCGGGCCGCGCTCAAGGTCGACATCCGCAAGCTCAAGGGCCTCGGGCTGACCATCAGCCTCGAGGTCGGCTACGAGGTCTCCCCACGGGGCCGCGCCTACCTCGAGGCCACCGCCTGACGCACCAGGGGGGCAGGGCTCAGGCCGGTTCGATCGTGACCGGGATGGCGTTCAGGTGGGGTTGCCCGAGCGGGGGTCGACGTGGTCGGCGCCCCCGAGCAGGTTGGCCTTGACGCCGGGCGCTCGGCGGCCGCCGACAGACGGGCGCGCTGGTGGCCGTGGCTGAAGACGATGTGGGTGAAGGGGGCGTCGGTGCGGCTGCGGATGGCCGCCGGCGACGCCCTGGCCTGGTCGCCGGTGTCGATCTGGACGAGGCCGTCGGCGGGCTCGATGGTGACCAGCCAGCCGGCCTGCTCCTGGCCGAAGATGCACGGCGCCAGGTCGACGAGGACGTTCGAGCCGGCCAGGGCGCCGTCGGCGCCGCCCGTGGTCGTCTCGCTGCTCACCCGGCCCCCGACCGCCCCGGACCCCCCGCCGCGGCGTGCGTCGCCACGGAAGCCAGCGCCCGGAACCCCGGCGGCCGGTCCCCGGGGTCGAGGCACTGGCCCCCCGGAACGGGGGGCTGACGCCTCGAGCTCGGATCAGCCGACGCGGACGGTGCGGAGGGGCGACCAGTCGCTGGTGGCGCCGCTCGCCGCCCGCACCCGGGCCCGGAACGACCAGGTGCCGGTGCGGTCAGGGCGGAACGAGGCCCCGGCAGCGACGACGCCCGAGCGCCAGGTGACGAACGCGGTCGCCCCGGGTCGCCGACGCTGGACGTCGAAGCGCAGGCCCTCCTCGGCCCGCCCGGGAGCCCAGCGGATACCCACGGTGTCGCCCGGCCCGGCCCGGCCGCGGGCGGGCAGGACGGGAACCTGGAGGTAGCCGGTCATCCCCGGGTGGAAGGTGCAGACGTAGCGGAACCGGCCGGCGCCGGGCAGCGGGGCGATGACCTCGGAGTCGAGTGAGCCCAGGATGTCGGTGGCGAGGAGGCCGATGCCGGTGTCGTCCACGGCATCGTGGACGACACCGCCGAAGTTCCGGAAGAGCACCGGCCGACCGAGCGGGACCACGACCGATCGTGGGTCGAAGCGGTTGTCGACCATGGCGACGTCGACGGGACCACCGCCGGTCCCGGCGCTTGCGGGGGTGGGGCCCACGGTCAGGGCGAGGGCGGCGCCGACCGCCAGACCGAGCGAGCGAAGCCATCGGCGCGTGGGGTACTGGCGGCGCATGGGGTCTCCCGGGGTCGTCCCGGTGACGCTATCGGCAGCGCCCGCCCGCGGCCTGAGGCCGACCGGAGTCGTCAGTGCAGAGGATTGCGCCAGGTGATCTCGGTGAAACGGGCGAAGTCGGTGTCGGCGGAGACCATCTCCAGGCCGTGCTCGATGCAGATCGCGGCAAGCACGGCGTCCGGGATCAGGTTGGCCCGGAGGTCGAGGTCGGTCATGAGGCGGCCGAGGATCGCCCGATGGCCGCGGCCGGGTGCGGGGACCCAGGTCGCCGGGGCGTCGAGCCAGGCGTCGACGAGATCCCAGGCGTCGGCCGGACGCAGCGGCTGGGCCAGGGCCCGGGGGTTGGTGACGATCCGCAGGAAGGCCGTCAGGGACGCCCACGGCAGACCGACCCGTCGACTCCCGTTCAGGGCGTCCTCCAGCCAGGCCCGGGCCCGGGCGTGGAAGGGGCTGGCCTCGTCGACGGCGAAGAGCAGGATGTTGGCGTCGACCAGCACCTAGCGGGCCTCCGGGCCCTCGATCAGGTCGAGGGCCTCGGCGACGTTGGTCACGTCGATCCGCAGCCCCAGGGGGTGGGTCGTCTGCCGGAACGGCTCGCCCTCCGGGCGGGGCAGCAGCCCTCGTCGGATCAGCTCGTTCACCGCCTCGGACACCCCGATGCCCCGCTCCCGGCGGAGCTGGTCGATGACCTTGGCGGTGTCGTCGTCGAACTCGACCGTCGTCCGCATGCCCCGAATCTAGCATGGAGATGCAGTGATCTGTGCACGTACATGTCCCCGGCGGCGGCCCGACCGCACCGGGACCGGCCACTCGGCATCGGCGTGCCGCGGCCGGCGGGAAGGCCTCCCTCCGGGGGTACGACGGCACACACACGACGGCGCCCTGGTCGACACGCCGTTCCCCGGGGTGTTCGTCGCAACCAAGGCGGACAGGGGGCGCTGGCCGCGTCCGACTGCACCTCGGTCCTCCTGATCGACGGTGAGGCCGACGAAGCGACGACGGCGCGGCGCCGTCCGATCGCCGCCCGTCGGGCGAGGGGTCGTGCCTGGCGGGCCCGGTGTCAGCCGAAGGCGACGATGACCGTGGTGGCGAGGGCCAGGGCCCCCAGGAGCGTCCCGGTGAATCTGAACACCAGGTCCGAGCGAAGGTCGGCCAGATCACCGCGGAAGGCGGCCATCTCGGTGCGGACCTCGCCCCGCAGGTCGGCGAACTCGACGCGCAGGTCGGCGAAGTCGGCGCGCAGCCGGGACTCGACCCCGGCGATCTCGGTGCGGACCTCGGCCAGCTCGGCCCGGAGGTCGTCGCGGGTGACGAGCTGGTCACCCTCGGTCGCCGGGAACTCGGCCATCAGCGCCTCGGCGGCGTCGTCGCCCACGAGGGGGGCGAAGTGGTCGTACAGGACGGAACGGTGCTTCTGGGACAGGGCCATGAGGCCCACCTCCGCGGAGGTCGAGGAGCGAGCGGGGGAAGCGTGGCACCGACGCTACCCGGCCGACCTGAGGGCCGACCGACGAGCGATGGCGGAGGGAAGCGACCTGAACGTGAAGGTGACGTGAGCCCGAGAGGGGAATCGAACCCCTGACCTGCTCATTACGAGTGAGCCGCTCTACCGACTGAGCTACCCGGGCGGGTAGATCGCCCTGTGACCAGGGCGAACAGCCGACCGACTCGATCAGACCCTGTGAGTGCAGCGCTCCCGGTGCGGACATGCCCTCGGAAGGCGGCGACCCACGGAATCGGACCGAGGCGTCGACCAGACCCGCCAGGGTAGAGCCTCTCGGGATCGGCGCCCTCATCGAAGCCTTCGGCGGAGCCTGCGGGTCCGGGACACGCGGGGAGCTGGCCTTCGGCCTGGCGTCACCCGCCCAGTTCGGGCCGGGCGGCGAGGCGGTCCACCGGTCGGCGCGGGACAGGTGTGGCTGGGCCGACGAGTGGAGTTCTCGGCCGTCACCATCGGCGAGCACGACCAGTCACCCGCCGGCGACGCTGTGTTCGCCGCCGCTGGCGCCCCCTCGCCAACTTGAACCTGCGACGGGACGGCACCTACCGCGTCGTCGACCCCGACCGGGCCTGGCGCTCGACCCGTTCGACCGTGAGGTCCTGCCGGCGGTCGCTCCGGTTCTCAGTCGTCCAGGGCGCCGGGGTCGTCGGGGACGTCGACGGCGTAGGGCAGGAGCACCTCGAGAGGGACGATCTCGAGGGTGGCCTCGTTGGTCGAGGCCAACACCACCGGGGCGGCGGCGCCGTCGAGGTGGGCCCGCAGCCAGTTGGCGGCGGTGACGCACCAGCGGTCGCCGGGGTTCAGGCCGGGGAAGCCGTAGGCCGGCATCGGCGTGACCAGGTCGTTGCCGATCGAGCGCTGGTGCTCCAGGAACTCGGCGGTCATGTTGGCGCAGATGGTGTGGTAGCCGACGTCGTCGGGCCCCCAGTCGCAGCAGCCGTTGCGGTAGAAGCCGGTCACCGGCTCGGTCCCGCAGGGCTCCAGGTCACCGCCGAGGACGTTGCGCTGGGCCATCCCCCGGGGTCTACCACCGCCACCCCACCGTTCTGGCGTCGATCCGTTGCGCCCACCGCAACAGATCGACGCAATTTCGGGGAAGGGGTCGGGGAGAGCGGGTCAGCCGGGCTTCTGCCAGCCGGTGAGGAGCTCGACGAGTTGGCCGTCGGGGTCCTTCACGAAAACGGCCACGCCGACGTTGGTGTCGGCCAGGACTTCGCCCCCGTGGGCCGTGACCGCAGCCAGGGCGGCGTCGAGGTCGTCGACCGTGAACGACAGGTGGGTCAGGCCGGGCTCGTCCATCACCCGCTCCCGGCCCGCGTCGGTGGCCGAGGCGGCGAAGTGCAGCAGCTCCAACACGAACCCCTCGCCGTCGCCGAGGTAGACGGCGGTCATCCCCATCGGCGGGTCGAGGCGCAGGAGGGGAGCGGCGCCATCGGGCGGCTGCAGCTCCAGCAGGGGCTCGAGGCCGAAGACGCCGGTGTAGAAGGCCTGTGCCCGGGCGAGGTCGCGGACGCAGTGACCGACGTGGTTGACGCGGGGACGGGCCACGACAGGAACGTAGCGCCGGTGTCACCTACGCTTCCGCAGTCATGAAGGAGCTCGTCTACCACCGACTCTTCCTGCCCGGCGTGGACGCCCTCGGCGACCAGCCCGACGCCATCATCGACGGGACCTACCGCAGCACCCTCGGCGAGCACGCCGACCGGGTCTTCCGGCTGGCCCACGCCCTGCGCCACCAGCTGGGGGTGAAGCCCGGCGACCGGGTGGCGGTGATGTCGACCAACAGCCGCCAGTACCTCGAGCTGTACCACGCCTGCTTCCTCGGCGCGGCCGTCATCAACCCGCTGAACCTGCGCCTGGCCGGCAAGGAGCTGGACTACATCCTGCGCGACTCGGGCACCGAGGTGGTCTTCGTCGACGGCTTCTTCGGCGGCGCCGTGGCCGCCGCTCTCGAGGCCTCCGAGGCCGGGCCCAGCCCGCTGCGCCACACCGTCCTCATCGGGGACTCGCTCGACCCCGCCAACCCCACGCCCCACGACCTCGCCTACGAGGACCTCATCGCCGCCGGCGAGCCGGTCGTCCCCGACGAGCCCGAGGAGACCGACCCGGTCGTCCTCATGTACACGGGCGGGACGACCGGCCTGCCCAAGGGCGTGCTCCTCGAGCAGCGGGCCGAGATGCTGAACTGCTACCACACGCTCGGCTTCGTCACCATCGACAGCAGCCAGACCTTCCTGCACCAGACGCCCATGTTCCACGCCGCCTCGATGGCGGCGATCATGGGCATCCCGGCCATGGGGGCCAAGAGCGTCTTCATCCCCCTCTTCGACCCGGACCAGGTGATGGACCTCGTCGAGGGCCACGGCGTCACCTGGACCGTGATGGTCCCCACGATGATCGGGATGATGCTCAACCACCCCGAGTTCCGGCCCGAGCGCCTGGCCACCCTGCACCAGCTCACCTACGGCGCCTCGCCCATGCCGGCGGCCACCCTCGACAAGCTGCGCTCGCTCTACCCCGACCTGCGGATCACCCAGGGCTACGGCATGACCGAGTCCTCGGCCGTGCTCACGTTCCTCTCCGCCGAGGACCACTTCAGGGGCGGCGAGCGCCTGCGCTCGGCCGGTCGCCCGGTCCCGGGCGTGATGGTGTCCATCCAGGATGCCGAGGGCAACGTGCTGCCCAAGGGCGAGACCGGCGAGGTGTGCGCCAAGGCCGGCAACTTCATGCGGGAGTACTGGAACAAGCCCGAGGCCACCGAGGAGGTGTTCCGGGGCGGCTGGTACCACACCGGCGACGCCGGTTACCTCGACGACGAGGGCTACCTGTTCCTCGTCGACCGGGTGAAGGACATGATCGTGACCGGCGGCGAGAACGTGTACTCCGCCGAGGTCGAGTCCGCCCTGTCCAAGCACGAGGCCGTGGCCCAGGTGGCCGTCATCGGCATCCCCCACGACACCTGGGGCGAGCAGGTGCACGCCATCGTCGTGCTGGTCGACGGCGCGGAGGTCACCGAGGTCGAGCTCCAGGAGTTCGCCCGCGGCGAGATCGCCGGGTACAAGGTGCCGAAGTCGATCGAGTTCCGCGCCGAGCCCCTCCCCCTGTCGGGCGCCATGAAGGTCCTGAAGAAGGACCTCCGGGCCCCGTACTGGGAGGGCCAGGAACGAGCCGTGAACTGACCGTGACCCGATGACCCCCTGGCGACGGCGCCCCCTCGCCGCCGCCCTGGTGCTCGGTCTCGCCCTCACGGCAGTGGCCTGCAGCGGCGACGACGGCTCCTCCGCGGCCCGCCCCGACCCCACCGTGGTCGAGGGCATGGTCGTCGGCGCCCCGACCGGGGCCCTCACCGGCCTGCGGGCCCGCCTCGGCGGCCGCTCGCCCCTGGCCGGCGTGGTGGTGGCCGACGCCGACGAGGCCGTGCGCCTGGAAGCGACCGCCACCAGCGCCGACCACACCGTCGAGGTCCCGCGCACCGCCCGGGCCGGGCGCCAGCACCGGCTGCCGGTGGTCGGCCTGCGGGCCGACACCACCTACGACATCGAGGTCCGGGCCTACGCCGGCGACGAGCAGGTCGGCGCCGGCACGGTCGAGCTCACCACCGGCTCGCTGCCCGAGTGGTTCCCCGAGCTGGAGGTCACCACCAGCCGTCCGGGACGCATGGCGCCGGGGGTCACCCTCTTCGATCTGCAGCGGTGGGGCGTCGAGGTGCCGGCCGGTCAACCCAACGGGGTCCTGGTCGCCGTCGACGAGGAGGGCGAGGTGGTCTGGTACCACGCCAACCCCCTCGGCACCGGCGACGCCCGCATGACCGACGACGGGACCATCCTCAGCCTTTACGCCCCGTTCGGCTTCGAGGAGTTGGACCTGCTCGGCAACCGGGTGGGGAACTGGGTGTGGGGCGACGCCGACCAGCCCCGCCCGGCGGGCACCACGGTGATCGACTCGCCGACCGTCGACCTGGTCAGCTTCCACCACGAGGTGGGGGTCCTGCCCAACGGCCATTTCCTCGTGTTCGGGCGCTACCAGCGGGACCTCACCGACGCCGAACAGGAGGCGTACTGCCCCGGGGACCCCGCCGAGTTCGGCATCCGTGAGGACACTGTGATGGAGGTCACCCGGGCCGGCGCCGTCGTCCACGAGTGGCCGCTGTACGAGATCGTCGACCCCGCCGTCGTGCCCGGCCGGGAGCTGTGCGCCGTCGACTACGCCGACTACCGGGACTGGGCCCACGGCAACGGGGCCGTGCTCGACGCCGAGCGCAACGCGGTGATCGTGACCGCCCGCCACATCGACCTCGTCTTCGCCTTCCGCTACCGGGCCGATGCCGACGGCCCCTCGGGCGAGCTGCTCTGGTCGATCGGACCCGAGGGCGTCGGCACCCTGCCCCTCGACGGTGAGCCGTCGTACGGCCTGCACGCCCCCGAGGTCGAGGTCGACGGGTCGATCCTGCTCTTCGACAACGGCAACGACCGGCCTGTCGAGGTCCCCTACAGCCGGGCGGTGCGCTACGAGGTGGACGACACCGCCGCCGACCCGGCCGCCTGGACCGCCCGCCAGATGTGGGAGTTCCGCACCGAGGACCTGGTCACCGGTGGTCCCCTGTACGCCGACTTCCTGGGCGACGCCGACCTCCAGCCCAACGGCAACGTGCTCATCGGCTTCGGTGGGATCAACCAGCAGGAGCCCCCGGCCCGGGGCCGCATCATCGAGGTGGTCCCGACCGGGCGCCGGGGCGGCGACATCGTCTTCGACCTGACCATCCCCGACACCTGGACCAGCTACCGGGCCGAGCGCCTCCCCAGCCTCTACGCCGGCCCCCGCTGGCTCACCGAGAGCGCGACCGACCCGGGGTAGACCGGCTCAGACCAGGTCGAGGCCGTCGGCGGGGTCGTCGACCGGCTCGGCGCAGGTGGGGCACCACCACCGGGCCTCGAGGGCGGTGCCGCAGACCTGGTGCTGGTAGGGGGCGGGCTCGCCCCGGCGGGCGGCGCCCCACTGGGCCAGCAGGCGCAGGGCGCCGGCCAGGTCGCGCCCGGCACCGGTGAGGGCGTACTCGAAGCGGGGCGGACGGTGTTGGTAGGGCGTGGCCACGACCACGCCGTCGGCGACGAGGTCCCGCAGGCGACGGGACAGGACGTTGGGGGCGACGCCGGCCACCGCGGTCTGCAGGTCGCCGAAGCGCCGGGGCCCGTCCAGGAGGGCGTCGACCAGCAGCAGCGACCACCGGTCACCCACCCGGGCCACGGCCTCGGCCAGCGGGGTCTCGGGGACGGGCACGGCGCCAGTCTGGCCCACAGGTTGCCGTTCCGTCCCCTTGCCGATAGTTACTTGCACATTGCTAGTTACTACCAGGAAGGACGAGCCATGACCACCTCCACCGCTCCCACCACCGTCCGGTCCGTGGCCGCCGCCG
>CAYTJS010000077.1:12218-13195 GCA_964438115.1 uncultured Iamiaceae bacterium | reverse complement strand
GAGGAACAGCACCAGCTCGCCGCGGGCCGCGGCCAGGGCCCGGTTGCGGGACCGACACTGCCCGGCGACGTCCATGGTCAGCACCCGGACGCGGTCGGGGTCGCCGGCGGTGACGGGTTCCCGACGATCCGGGGGTGTCTGGTCGACCACCAGGACCTCGAGCGGCGGCCGGGTCTGGACGGCGAGCTGATCGAGGAGTGGGGCCAGCCAGGGGTAGCGGTCCACCGTGGGCACCACGACCGAGACCGTCGGGCCGCCGTCGGGCGCTGGGGGCGCGGGCGGCGGGACCAGGTCCCCGGCGGGCACGGCCGTCTCGCCGCGGATCCGGGCCAGGGTGGCCAGGCCGGTCCGGCGGTGGCGGGTGCGCAGGGCCACGTAGGTCGCCCAGGTCGGCCCGAAGCGGCGGGCGACGAAGCGGACCTGGTCGTCGGTGGTCACCGGGGGGGCGGCGGGACGGCGGGTGGCGCCGTCGAGCAGGGCGGGCTCGTGACGGCACCGGGCGCCGTGGGCGATCCAGCGGTGCCCGGCCTCCAGACCGGCGCCGGTCAGCCCCGAGAAGGCGGGGTCGACCCCCCCGATGGTGGTGAGCACCTCGGTGCGCACCAGGCAGGCCCGCAGGTCGACCCGCCACGACGTGGCCGGCCGGTCCGCCGGTGGGTCGGCGTTGAGCATCCAGGTGGGGGCGACGAGGTCGAGGGCGGCGGGCTGGCCACCGGTGCCCAGGGCCAGGCCGGCGTGCCACACGTCGTCGGGCTGGTCGAGGAGGGCGGGGACGGCGGCGGGTGGCGGTCCCAGCGTGGGGTCCCAGAGGAGGACGGCGGCGGGCTGGTGGGTGCGGAGGTGGGCCGTCAACGCGGCCGCCAGCGGGGCGGGGCCGGCTCCGGCCAGGGCCACCACCGCGCCGTGGGCCCAGTCGACCGGCTGGTCGGCCAGGAGCACGAGGTCGATCACGGCGCTCACGGGATGACGACCGTGAC
>CAYTJS010000077.1:0-12208 GCA_964438115.1 uncultured Iamiaceae bacterium | reverse complement strand
GTCACGGTCGTCACCCCGTGACGTGCCGGTGGAGGTCGTCGGTGACCATGGCGGTGTCGTCGTGGCCGTCGAAGAGGCGCCCGAAGACCTCGACGGAGGCCAGGCGGGCGGCGACGACGGGGGCCTCCTCGTGGCAGAGGTGCTCGATCCCCGCCGGGGACAGTCCCAGGGCCCCGGCGACCCAGCCGCCTTCGAAGAGGCCGGGACCGACCCGGAGCTGTTCGTGGCCGACCGTGGGGAAGCCGTCCTTGGCCCGTTCGGTGACCTCGGCGGGCAGGTGGCGGCCGGCGGCGTCGCGCAGGACGGCCTTGTCCCGGAGCAGGGGGTGCTTGCGGTCGCGGGAGCGGGGCGACCACCGGAGCTTGGCCGCGAGGGGCAGGTTGAGGGCGAAGGTGACCAGGTCCTCGTCGAGGTAGGGGAACCGCGACTCGACCGAGGCGGCCATGCCCATGCGGTCGTTGCGGTGCAGCAGGGAGAGCAGGTGGCCCTGGGTCATCTCGAGGGCGGCGGCCAGCCGGGGAGCGCGGCGGCCGGCGAACGCGTAGGCGTCGAGGGCGGCCTCGTGGAGCCGGGTGCGTTCGTAGTCCTCGCTCAGCTCGGCCAGTTGCCGTTCCCGGGCATCGCTCAGCTCGGGCAGGACCCGCTTGGCCAGTCCGGGCACCCGATCGTAGAGCCGCTCGATGGCCAGGACCGGCGCCCGCAGCAGGCTGCGGGCGGGTTGGAACGCCGTCTCGGCATAGCCGAAGAACAGCTCGTCGGCCCCCTCACCGGTGAGGACGGACTTCACGCCGTTGGCCCGGGCCGCACGGGCCAGGGTGGCATAGGGCAGTGAGTTCATGTGGGTCACGAGCGGGGCCTCGTAGGCCCGGGTCGCCGCGGCCCACTCGTCGAGGACGGCGCCGGGGTCGAAACGGGCGGTGGTCACCCCCCGGCCCACCATGCGGGCCACGGTTGCGGCCGCCGGGGCCTCGCTGCGCGGGCCCACGACGTCGGCGGTCAGCAGGAGGTGGGCGTCGTCGGCCCGGGGGGCGGCGAGGGTGGCGAGGAGCGAGGAGTCCACGCCGCCGCTGAGGAAGGTCGCCGTCGGGGCGTCGCCCATGAGCATGCGCTCGACCGACGCCGACAGCAGCTGGTCGAGGCGGCGGGCCAGCTCGGGGAAGCCGGCACCGTCCAGCTCGCGGTAGTAGGCCTCGTCGACGTCGGCGGCGAGGTCGTGCCACTGCTCGAGGCGGTGGCCGGCGGCATCGGCCACCAGGACGTGGCCCGGGGGCACCTGTTCGACGCCGCGGAAGGCCGTCCGCCGGCCGGACCGGTCGGCCAGGCTCAGGAACCCGCCCAGGGCCTGGGTGACGTCGACCTCCAGCGGGGCGAGGGCGGCGAGGGTGGTGGCCTCCGACGCCCAGCCGAGGCCGGCGGGGGTCCGCCGCCACACCAGGGGCTTGATCCCGAAGCGGTCCCGGGCCAGCCACAGCTGCTCCCCGTCGTGGTAGGCGAGAGCGAACATGCCCCGCAGCCGCTGCAGGGTGGGGAGCACGCCGAGGTGGCGGAGGGCGGCGAAGACGACCTCGGTGTCACTGTGACCCTGGAAGGCGACACCCGCCGCGGTCAGTTCGTGCCGCAGCTCGACGTGGTTGTAGACCTCGCCGTTGAAGGCCAGGACGTGGGTCCCGTCGATCATCGGCTGGGCGCCGGCGTCGGAGAGGTCGACGATGGCCAGGCGGGTGGCGACCACGCCCAGGCCGTCACGGTGGTGGCGGCCGGCCTGGTCGGGCCCCCGGTGGGCCATGGCGTCGGCCATGGCCGCCAGTCCGGTCTCGTCGACCACCCCGCCGGGCGGTGCCAACACGCCGGCGATGCCACACATCGGGAGGACTCAGTCCCGGGCGGACCGGCGACCCCGGAGACGGCGCTTGCGGTTCGGGTCCGCGGCCTCGTCGCCGTAGTAGCCGTACTCGTCACCCTCGTCGGCGCCGACCCCGTTGAGGACGAGGGCCCGGAGGGGAGCCTCGACCTGGCGCAGCGCCTCGACGGCCCGGGTCAGCTTCCGTCGGCTCGTCGAGTCGGCGGCGGCCAGCAGGACGACGGTGTCGGCGTGTCGGCCCAGCACGAGGGCGTCGGTGACCGGCAGCACGGGCGGGGCGTCGACGAGGACGATGTCGTAGGACTCCCGCAGCTTGGCGACGACCTCGCCGGTGGTCTCGGACCGCAGCAACTCCGCGGGGTTCGGTGCCGGCGGGCCCGCCGGCACCACGAAGAGGTCGTGGGTCTCGTCGACCCGGGCGACGGCGGTGGCGATGTCGATCTTGCCGGCGAGCACGGTCGTCAGCCCCACCGCCGCCGAGAGGTCGAAGAAGGCGTGCAGTCGCGGCCGCCGGAGGTCGCCGTCGACGATCACCGTGCGGTGGCCGGCCTCGGCGAAGGCCAGCCCGAGGTTGGCCACCGTCGTCGTCTTGCCCTCGGAGGCACCGGGGCTGGAGACGAGGATCACCGACTGGCTCCCGTCGGTGGCCAGGAACTCGAGGGAGGTGACCAGGCTGCGATAGGCCTCCGCCGCGGCGGATCGGGACTCGTCACGGGTCACCAGGCGTGGTGTCCCGGCGTTGCGCCACCCTGCCACCTTGGGCACCACGCCGGCCACGGGAAGGCCGCCGGTGGCCCGATCGGCGTCGGCACGGCCCCGGACCGCGTCGTCGAGCTGCTCCCAGACGAAGGCGGCGGCCAGACCGATCAGGAGACCGACGAGCATGCCGACGAGCAGGTCCTTCTTGGGCTGGGGGTAGAAGGGCTCGCTGGGGACGCGGGCCGAGTTCAGGATGTCGGCGCCGCCCGTCGGGCTGTCGATGGCGTCCTGGATCTCGGTGATCTCCTGCTCGATGGCGTTGAGTTCGCCGAGGATCCCCTCGCGGAGGCTGGAGAGCCGCTCCTCGGTGGCGTCGCGTTCGATCTGGAGGAGATCACGCTCGGGCCCGGGCGGCAGGGTGGCCAGCTCGCGGTCGGCCGCGGCCAGGGGGGCCAGGAGCTCGTCGAGCTGAGCCCGCTTCTGGGCCCGACGTTGCTGCTGGTCCTCGAGCTCGAGGCGGAGGGCGCGGAGGGTCCGGGCCAGGCGCAGCTGTTGGTAGGCCTCGGCGTAGGCGTTCACGGCGTCGCTGGCCTGTGCGGGCACCGTGCTCTCGGCGGTCAGGACGATGACGTCGGCGTTCTCCTTGGCGGCGGCGCTGACACCGGGGAAACCCCCGCCGATCCGGGCGGCCACCGCCTCCTCCATCTCCTCGGAGCCGAAGATCTCCACTTCGTTGGCGACCAGCCGCTCGGAGTCGTCGGAGAAGGACTGGGCCTCGGCGGAGGGGCCGGTCGGGGCCAGCAGGAGCAGCTCGGCCGAGGCCCGGTAGCGATCGTCCTTGGTGAGGGCGTAGGCCATGGAGGCCAGGCCGATCACCAGCGCAGCGCCGATGATCACCCACCGACGGCGGACGACCACCCTGAGGTAGTGCCGGAGGTCGAGGTCGCTCGCGGCCGCCGGGTCGTCCTGCACCTGCATGGAGCGCCGACTCTACTGCCTCGGCCCCGCCGGACCCGCGCGCCCGGACGGGCGGTCAGAACAGGGTGTAGAGGGTGTACGGGGCCGCCGCCTGGGTGACGGTTACGGCCAGGCCGATGACGGCCAGGACCGCGACCAGCGGCACGATCCACCAGACGCGGTTGACCACGGCATAGGCGACGAACTCGCCGGCGAGGCGGCCGGCGTGGCGCAGGCGCAGCACGTCGTCGATCCTAGGTCGGCATCAGTCGAGGGCGAAGTCCTCGACGGCACCGGGCATCAGCCGTTCGGAGGGCTGCTCGGATCGCAGGAGGATGCAGTCCTCGAGGACCAAGGCATCCATCTCGGTGCGGGCGAAGCAGGCGTAGGCGTCCTCGGGGGTGCACACGATCGGCTCGCCCCGGACGTTGAACGAGGTGTTGACCAGCACCGGGCAGCCGGTCAGGTCCTCGAAGGCAGCCAGCACGGCGTGGAACTCCGGGGCCTGGTCGGCGCTCACGGTCTGGACCCGGGCAGAACCGTCCACGTGGGTCACCGCGGGGATGTCGGAGCGGACCTGGTTGACCCACTCGCGGAGGTCCTCGGGGGCCGTGCCGGGGTCCCGGCGGTGGGTGTCGGCGACCTGGGCGGTGAGCATCATGTAGGGCGAGGAGGCGTCGAGGGCGAACCATTCGGCCGCCCGCTCGGCCAGCACCGACGGGGCGAAGGGCCGGAACGATTCCCGGTACTTGATCTTCAGGTTCATCCGCGACTGCAGCTCGGGGTCGCGGGGGTCGCCGACGATCGAGCGGCGGCCCAGGGCCCGGGGGCCGAACTCCATGCGCCCCTGGAAGAGGCCGACCACGTTGCCGGCGGCGACCAACTCGGCCACCCGTCGGGCCCGCTCGCCAGGGGCCACCCGCGTGTGGGGAAGGCCCTCCTCGTCCAGCCAGGCGGCGATCTCGTCGCTGTCGAACCGCGGCCCCAGGGCGGCCCCGTGCATGCCGTCGGTGCGTCCGTCGGTGGTGCGGGGACCGTCGAGCAGCTGGTGCCAGCCGTACAGGGCGGCGCCCACGGCCCCGCCGGCGTCGCCCGCGGCCGGCTGGATCCACAGCTCCTCGAAGGGCCCCTCCCGGAGCAGGCGGCCGTTGGCCACGCAGTTGAGGGCGACCCCGCCGGCGAGGCAGGCCCGGGTCTGGCCCGTGGTGGTGGCGGCGTGGCGGGCCATGCGCAGCACCACCTCCTCGGTGACCTCCTGGATGGAGCGTGCCAGGTCCATCTCCTTCTGGGTGAGCTCGCCCTCGGGCTCGCGGGGCGGCCCGCCGAAGAGGTCGTGGAACCGGCGACTGGTCATGGTCAGCCCGCCGAGGTAGTCGAAGTACCGCAGGTCCATCTCGAAGGACCCGTCGTCGTGGAGGTCCAGCAGGTGCTCGCGGATGGTGTCGACGTACCGGGGCTCGCCGTAGGGGGCCAGGCCCATGAGCTTGTACTCGCCGCTGTTGACCCGGAAGCCGCAGTACTGGGTGAAGGCCGAGTAGAGCAGCCCGAGGGAGTGGGGGAAGTTGAGCTGCTGGGTCAGCTCGATTCGGTTGCCCCGGCCCACCCCGATGGAGGCGGTGGCCCACTCGCCCACGCCGTCGAAGGTGAGCACGGCTGCTTCGTCGAACGGGGAGGGGAAGAAGGCCGAGGCGGCGTGGCTCTCGTGGTGCTCGGTGAACCAGAGGTCGTCGGGCATGCGGTAGCCGAGGGCGCGCAGGCCCTTCTCGATCTCGTAGGGGATCCAGAGCTTCTGGCGGAGCCAGATGGGCATGGCCTGCTGGAACGAGCGGAACCCCCGGGGCCCCACCCGGAGGTAGGTGCGCAGCAGGCGCACGAAGGTCGACAGCGGCTTGTCGTAGTACACGACGGCGTCGATGCCGTCGGGGGCGACCTGGCCCACGTGGAGGCAGTAGGCCAGGGCGTCGAGCGGGAAGTCGGCGTCGTGCTTCTTGCGGGAGAAGCGCTCCTCCTGGGCGGCGGCGACCAGCTTGCCGTCCACGACCAGGGCGGCCGCGCTGTCGTGGTAGAAGCCGCTGATCCCGACGACGTTCACGCCGCGCACGGTAGCCCCGGGAGCCGGTCCCGGTGGGGCGGCACCGCCTAGGCTCCACGGCGGCATGACCACCCCCCTCCTCGAGGTCGACGTCGCCGATCGGGCCACCGACCGGCCACCGGCGTGGTCGCCCGGGAACTCGCACTGGTCGACGGTGGTGCTCTTCATCGGCGCCCATCTCGTGTTCGGGCTGGTGTCGGACTTCAGTCCGCCGCCGCTGACCACGCTGCACGCCTTCGTCGTCCTGCTCTGCGGGCTCTGGTTGGTGGGCATCCGCCGGAGTCCGGAGGGCGTGACCTGCATCCTGGGCTACATCGCCGCCAGCGACGTCCTGTGGCGCATGACCGGGGCCTCGGTGCCCTGGGAGGTCTCGAAGTTGGCCCTGGCCGCCCTCGGGGTGCTGGCGATCGTCCGGGTCGTCGGCCAACCCCGGAGGTTCGGCCTGCCGCTGCTGGTCCTGTTCCTGCTCCTGCCGTCGGCCATGGTCACGATCGAGCGGTTCGGGATCCTGGGCAACGGCCGCGAACGCCTGAGCTTCGAACTGGGCGCCCACGTCGCCCTCGTGGCAATGGTCGTGCTGTTCAGCAACCTCAAGGCCGAGCGCCAGGTCCTGGCCGGGGTGCTGTGGTGCGTGGTGGCGCCGATCCTGACGGTGAACACCGTCGCCACGGTGAGTACGGCCAGCCTGGGCTCCGCCGACTTCTCCGGCGGCCTCTCCAACGTCCAGGCCTCGGGGGGCTACGGCCCCAACCAGGTGTCGGCCCTCATCGGCGTGGGGGCCATGCTCTGCGTCTTCCTGGTCTTCCTCGACCGCCGTCCCGTCCTGCGGGTGATGGCCGCCACGCTGGCGATCTGGTTCCTGGCCCAGAGCGCCCTGACCTTCTCCCGCGGCGGGTCGTTCAACCTCGCGGTCGCCCTCATCATCGCCCTCCCGTTCTTCCTGCGCTCCGCGCAGATGGCCGTCCGGTTCTTCACCGTCGCCGCCGTCGTCGGGGTGATCATCTGGTTCGCCATGATCCCGGCCATCCAGTCGATGACCGGCGGCCAGTTCGGCGAGCGGTTCACCAGCAGCGACCCCACCCTGCGCACCGACCTCATGCGCCTCGAGCTCGAGACCTGGAGCGACAACGTCGCGCTCGGCATCGGCGTGGGGATGATGGAGCGGACCGACTCGGACCGAGGGGCGGCCGACCGGGGCGAGCTCCCCAAGCTGCCGGCCCACACCGAGTACACCCGCCTGCTGGCCGAGCACGGCCTGTTGGGCCTGGCGGTGATCGTCGCCCTGGTCGCCCTGGCCATCCGGGCCGTGCGCACCCAGGTGCTGCCGGTCGCCCGGATCCTCGCCGTGATGCTCGTGGTGTGGTGCGCCTCCGAGGTGGCCCACTCCGCCACCCGACTGGCCCTGGTGCCGTACCTGTTCGGCCTGGCCGCGCTCCAGATCCTGCCCGACGGCGCCCTGCTCAGGGCGGCCCGGGAGGAGGCGCCGCGCCCCGACGAGGCAGTGCCGGCCCCAGCCGGCTGAAGAAGCCGGGCACCGAGAGCCACTCCTCCCACAACCGCCGGCAGGCCGCCTGGGCCGCCCCGAACGCCTCCTCGTCGTGGGCGGCGTGGTGGGCCACCACCCGGTCGGCCAGACCGCCGAGACCGTCGGCGGGGACCCGCACGGTCACGGCGGCCCAGTCCACCTCGTCGGCCCAGGGCAGGACGAGGTCGGTGTCGACCAGGACCGGGATGCGGCCCAGGCACAGGGTCTCGTAGAGGCGGGTCGAGAAGTTGCCCCCGCCCCGGACGCACACCGTGTAGGCGTTGGCCCTGATGTTGGCGAAGAACTCGTTCGCGGTCGGGTGCGTGCGGTCGGCCCGCTCGGCGTGGTCCCGCAGCCCGGCCCGGTACCGGTCCCGGACGACGAAGTCGGTGGCCACCCGGGGGTCGTGCTCCAGCGCGGCCAGGACCCGCCGTCGCAGGCGCAGGTGGGAGGCGAGCGGGGCGGGTCGGCGATCGTCGCCGCCCAGGGCTCTTCGGACCCGATGGCGCAGCTTGCCCGCCAGCAGGCGGGCCTCACCCAGGCGCGGGGCGGCGGCCTGACCGCAGAAGCCGACGGTCGGTCGGTCACCGTGGGCCACGGGGGCGACCTCGCCGGCGAAGAGGTCGACGAGGTGGTCATGGATCAGCACCGGCCAGCCCCGGACGGCGGCCTGCCGCCATCGTCGGACGCCCTCGGCCCCCTGCTCGTAGAGGACCAGGCCGGGTCGGTCCAGGTCGGCCTCGAGGTCGCCGTCGACCCACACCACCGTGGGCAGGCCGGCGGCGGTGGCCCGGTCCAGGGCCGCCCGCGCCGTCGGGCGGGCGGCGCCCACCGCGCCCCACCGGGGGACGAGGGCGGCCAGGTCGGCGGCGGCGGGGTCGTCGGTGAGGGTGACGCCGGCGGCCCGGACGCCGAGGGCACCGTCCTCGGTGGTGAAGAGCGGCGCCGCGTGGTGGGGGTCGTCGGGGACGCCGTCGAGGCGGAGGGGCAGCAGCCTCACGGGGCGACGCGGGCGGTGGCGAAGAGGTTGGCGGTGCGGCGGGGCTGGTCGTCGAGGCCGCGCGACTCCCAGCGGTTGCGGAGGTTGGCGGTGACCGCCCCGGCGACCTGGGCCGGGGTGCGGGCCACCGACAGGCGCTGGCCCCGCCAGCGGTGGTGGCCGGTGTGGATCCCGTAGCGCACGTCGACCTCGTCGAAGTGGCGGGCGAGCAGGGCGGCCAGGTCGTCCCGGCCGTAGAGGCGGAGGTGGTCGGGGTTGTGGTCCGGGCCCTCGTTGCGCACGTAGTCGCCGTTGGGGGTGGTCAGGTAGGCGAACCCGCCGGGCCGGAGCACCCGGCGGAGCTGGGCGACGAAGGCGTCGTCGTCGGGCACGTGCTCGATGACCTCGACGGCCAGCACGCCGTCGTAGGCGGCGTCGGGCTCCGAGCAGTGGGTCATGTCCTCGAGGACCACCCGCTCGACGTTCGAGCGACGGCGGCGCAGCTGCTCGACGATGTCGTCGGTCACCCCGAGCTGCAGGTCGTGCTGGACCTCGCGCTCGCGGGGCAGGTCGAGCACGGTCACCCGCACGGGCAGGCCGGCGGTGAAGGGCGAGGTGCGGGCGCCCACGTCGAGGACCAACGGGCGATGGGCCGGGGCCCGGCGGGCCAGGTGCCGGAGGTCCCGGCGCACCCGGGCGTCGAAGGCCGGGAACGCGGGGGCGGCCGCCAGCCGGGTCAGCTCGTAGCGGGTCAGCACCCCGGCCCCCTCGTCATCGCCGCCATTCTGGCGCCCCACCAATGCAGGACCAGCACCCCCCAGAGGAGGATGGTCCGGTCCTCGCCCACCCGGTGGGCGGCCCAGGTGGCCCGTACCGCCGCCGGGTCGACCACGCCCGCCGGCCAGAGGTCGCCGGCCAGGTCGTCGGCCACCCGCTCGGCCCAGGGACCCCGCAGCCAGTCCCCGAGGGGGACCGAGAACCCCCGCTTGGCGGCCGGGACCCGACCGGGGCCGACGAGGCGGTCGAGCAGGCTGCGCAGCACGGGCTTGGTGCGATCCTGGTCGAGGGTCCACGCCGGGTCGATGCGCCGGCTGACGGCGACGACGTCGGGGTCGAGGAGGGGGACCCGCACCTCGAGGGAGTGGTGCATCGAGGCCTGGTCCACCTTCTCGAGCACCCGTCCGAGCTGGATCTCGGTGTCGGCCGTACGCCCGAACTCGGCCAGCCGACGCCGGGTGGGCGGCGGGACCCAGGCCAGGGCGGCGGGGTGGGGCCGTGGCCGGCCGGGGGCGAGGGCCACCAGGTCGGCCTCGGGCCCGCTGCGGTGCATGGCGGCGTAGTAGGCGCCGGGGTCGGCGTGGAGGACGGCCCGGTGGCGGACCCGGCCGGCGCGGGAGAGCAGCCCGAGGGGCAGCCGGCGGGTCCCCCGGGGCAGGCGCCACAGCCAGCGGTGGTGGTCCACCGACCAGGGTCGGGGGTACCCGAAGAACAGCTCGTCGCCGCCGTCACCGCTGAGGGCGACGGCGACCTGCTCGCGGGCCAGGCGGCTCACGACCAGGGTGGGCAGGATCGAGAGGTCGTTGACGGGCCGCCCCAGGGCCGCCACCACCTCGTCGAGGAAGGTGAGGTCGGGCGCCGGCATCGGCCGGTCGTGGTGGGTCAGCCCGAGCGTGGCCGCCAGGTCGGCGGCCACCGGTCCCTCGTCGGCCTCCCACCCGGGCACGGTCACCGTGAAGGACCGGAGAGGGGTGTCCACCAGGCGGGCCGCCGTGCCCGCCACCAGGGGTGAGTCGACGCCCCCGGACAGGAACACCCCGAGGGGCACGTCGCTGCGGAGGTGACGGTGCACCGCTCGCTCCACGGCGTCCGCCGCGGCCTCCACGGCCTCGTCGCCCCGCAGCTCGGCCGTCGCCGGCGGCGGGGTCCACCAGCGGCCACGCTCCTCGACCCCGTGGGGCCCGGCGACGAGATAGCCGCCGGCGGGCACCTCGCCGGCGTGACGGTGGAGGGCGCCGCCGGCGGGGACCCGCCGGTACCAGAGGTAGGCGACGACGGCGTCGGGGTCCACGGCGTCGGGGTCGATCCAGCCGGTGCGGAACAGACCGTCGTAGCGGGAGGAGAAGGCCACCCCGGGGCCACCCGGCTGCTCGGCGACGTGGAGGGGCTTGATGCCCAGGTGGTCCCGGGCCAGCACCAGGCGCCGCTCGGCGGGCCGGTACCAGGCCAGGGCGAACATGCCCCGCAGGCGGGGGAGGGCGTCGAGCCCCCAGCGGCGCAGGGCCTCGAGCAGGACCTCGGTGTCGGCCCGTGACCGGAACCGCACGCCGGCCGCTTCCAGCTCCCGGCGCAGCTCCACGTGGTCGTAGATCTCGCCGTTGAAGACGAGGACGTCGGCCCCGTCGGTGCTGACCATGGGTTGGGCCCCGGCCGGGGTGGGGTCGATGATCGCCAGGCGCCGGAACCCCAGTGCCGTCCCGCCCTCGGGGTGGTCCCACCGGCCCTCGTCGTCGGGGCCGCGTCGTTCGAGGTCGGCGGTCATGGCGTCGACCACGGCGGCCACCGCCCCGGGGTCGGCGCTGGCGTTGGCCACGCCGGCGATGCCGCACATCAGCCGGCGACCTCGGCGAAGAACCGGGCGAAGGCGGCCCGCTGGGACTCCGGAGCGAAGTGCTCGATCACCCGCCGACGCCCGGCCGCGCCCATCGCGGCCCGGCGGTCGGGGTCGGTGGCGAGCTCGAGGATGGCCGCGGCCAGGGCGTCGGGGTCGCGGCGGGGGACCACCAGGCCGGTCACCCCGTGTTCGACGTTGGCGGGCAGGCCCTCGGCATCGGTGCACACCACGGCCACGGCGGCGGCCTGGGCCTCGAGCACGGCGTTGGCGAACCCCTCGGTGACGGCGCCGTGGACGACGAGGTGGGCGGTGGCCAGCTCGGCGGCCACGCCGTCGCGGTCGAGTCCCCGGACGAAGGTGGCGTGGTCGTCGAGGCCCAGCTGTTGGCGGGCGAAGGCCAGCTCCTCGAGGGCGGGGCCGTCGCCCACGATGCGCAGGTGGGCGTCGACGCCGGCGGCCCGCACCCGGGCCAGGGCGGCCAGCTCGTGGTGGTGGCCCTTCTTCCAGTGCAGACGGCCGACCGAGAGCAGGCGGAGGGGCGGCGTGGGCGGAGGCTCGGCGGGGCCGAAGCGGTCGGCATCGACGGCGGGCGGGATCGCCGTGTGGGCCAGGTCGGGGGGCGCGCCCCGCTCCCGGGCCCGCCGCCAGAGGTCGTCACCCAGCACGTGCAGGGCGGTGAGGGCGGGCCAGGTGGCCTCGTAGTGGCCGGGGTCGGCCAGGCCCGCGTAGGTGACGTCGTAGCCGCGCACCGAGGAGGTCAGGTGGGTGCCCAGGGCCGCGGGGAGGTGGGTGCGGTCCCGGGCCAGGGTCAGGAACTCGGTGTGGACCACGTCGGGCCGGAGGGCCACGAGCGGCAGGTCCCGGGCCAGGGCGGGCGGCAGGCGGCGCCCGAGGGCCCGCGCCCGGACGGCGAAGCGGGCAGCCCCGACGGGGTGGGCCAGCAGACCGGCCAGGGTGCGGCCGGCCACGGCGACGCGGCCACCGGCACCGGCGGGGGCGGCGTGGACCCGTCCGACGAGGGCGGGGGCCACCGCGGCCAGTCGCCCGCGGTCCACCGTGCCGGCCAGGACGTGGACGTCGACGTCGCTGGCCAGGAGTCCGAGGGCGTGGTCGACGAGGAAGCCCTCCGAGGCCTCGGGGAAGCGGTGGACGACGAGGACGACCCTCATGCCGTCACCCGGGTGAGCAGCTCGTGGAAGGCCCGGACCTGGTCGGCGAGGTCGTGGTGGGCCTCGACCCGGGCCCGCCCGGCCCGGCCCATCGTGGCCCGACGGTCGGGGTCCGCGGCCAGGTCGGCCAGGGCGGCGGCCAAGGCGTCCGGGTCCCGCACGGGCACGACGCGGCCCTCGACCCCGTCGGTCACCGCCTCGGTCATCCCGCCGCAGTCGGTGACCACGACGGGGCGGGCACTGGCCATGGCCTCGAGGGCGGCGTTGGCGATGCCCTCGCTCAGGCTGGGCAGGACGAGGGCGTCGGTCGTGGCC